>JBOGEK010000401.1:0-11188 GCA_050743645.1 Acidothermaceae bacterium | reverse complement strand
TTTGAGATGACGCTGTCGAAGCTGAGCTGCTCGCCGTCCTGCAACCACCACCGGTTCTCGCAACGGTGGCACGACGCGAAGTGCACGCGCGAACCATCGGTGAGCGTCATGCCGATCGAGGTAACGTGCTCGCTGCCGCAGGTGTGGCACCGGGTGAGGTTGCGCGCTTCGACGTTCACGAGCGACGCCGGGCCGGTCAGGGCGGTCGCGGTCTGGCGAGGGGTCCGAGTCGCGGTGAACTTCGAGGCCTTCGACACAGGTTCTCCTTGCGAGGACGTCGACACCGTGTGCAGCAACTGCCGCGGTGCCGGGCGGATGCGAGATTCAAGATCACCCGAGTGGACGGCGTCCGAACGGGTGACCTTCCCCCTATCGGCCTAACGCCCGCCGAGCCTTAGCATCCGGCGCGTCCGGTACAAAACGGACACCGTCGGCCCGCGATCTGCTCGTGAAAGCCCTAGCGCGCGTCACCTCAGTACCTCGATGCAAACCTCAACCCGTTACGAGGCGCACTGAGGTTTGCATCCGAGTACTGAGGAAGCGCAAGAGGCCAGGACGGCGGGAACGCAACGAGGGGGTGAACGAGGGGTGGACGCGTCGGGTCAGTCGGGTCAGTTGTCCGGTGGCAGCAACACTCGCAGGTGGCCGCGCCGCCCTTGCGCGGGAACCGGCGCCGGGTCGCCGGCAGAGTTCACGAACACGGCGGGCGCCGGCCGCGCCGCTTCCCTAACGGCGTCGGCGAGGGCCTCGAGGTCGTCAGGCGTGGGTCCGGCCGGTTCGCTGACTTCGAGTCGGACGACCTCCCAGCCGCGGGGTGCGGTCAGCCGGGCGGAGTGCCGCGCGCACAGGTCGTAGCAGTGCGGCTCGGCGTACGTGGCGAGTGGCCCGAGCACGGCCGTCGACTCGGCGTAGACATACGTGAGCGTGGCGACTGCGGGCTGTCCACACGCGGTTCGCGTGCAGCGACGAAGCGTCACGAGCGGCCCCCGAAACGAGCAGCGCGCGCATCGCCATCAGCGGAGCAGAGGGTGCCGCGGACAAGAAGGCTCACGAGCGCGAAGGCTAGTCGTCCGGAGGCCCTCTTGGTGCGAACCCCTTCAAGATCTGCAGCCGTGTCGCGCGCACGAGCGCCGAAAACCACCCGCCGCACTAGGCTCGCGAATCGTGACGGACTCTCGCGACGCTCGCGACGGCCAGCCGGACGATCAGCTGCCAGGTACGCCCGCGCCTTCCCGCGCTTCGCGAATCCGCCGCCGGGATCGCCGCGGTCGAGGGATCCGCGGGCCGCTTGCGCCATCCGCCTTGCCGATGTCGCGCACCCGCGCGGAGATCTTCGACGATCTCGTGCTCGATGCGGTCGAGGCGCTGGAGCGGCGCTGGCACGACCAACTCGAACGCGTGCAGTTCGCCGTCGAGGACGTCCCGCCTGGCGCCCTGTTAGGCAGGGACGTCGCCGAGCCGGTCCCCCTTGGTGCGTTCGTGCCGCAAACCGTCGACGCGCCCGCCCAGGTCGTCGTCTACCGACGTCCGATCGAAGCGCGCGCAGCGAGCGTCGACGAGGCGGCCGATCTGGTGCACGACGTCGTGGTCGAACAGGTCGCCGATCTGCTCGGCCTCGACCCGCAGATCGTCGACCCACGCTACGGCGAGGGCTGGGACGACGACTCCGACGACGGCTGAGGCGGCTGAGCCGACTCCGGTGAGCCCGGTGAGCCAGGATCGGGGCCGGCCGGGAACGAGTCTGAGGGGAACACGTCGTCGGGCGACGACGCCGGAGCCGACGGGACCGGCGCGGGCAATGACGGCGAGGACGGCGCCGGCGGCGCCGGATACCCGGGCAGCCCAGCAACCAGGTCGGATTTCACCGGCGGTCGCTCCAGCGAGCTCACCGGGTTACGCACCGGGAACGACGTGAGGTCGGTGCTGGTTTTCCCGACTTCCTGCAGGGTCCAGGCCGCGTAGACCGGGCCGCCGCGCTCGGGGTTCAGCTCGATCGCGGGTGACGGGTCGTTCGAAAGCGACGCCAGGTCGAGGGTGAGCGTCGTGCCGCCGGGCACGGTCAGCGGGCTCACCAACGGAGACGACGAGGCGCTGCTCGGCAACAAGGTCAGCGTCAGCTGCGCATCGTCGTCCGGTGCGCTCAGCAGCAACCGGGTGTGCCGGTCGGCGCCCGTCTCGCCGCCGGCAACGACGGCGGGTCCGGTCAGTGCCGGAACAGCTGCGGTGAAGCCGACATCGGTACCACCTGCTTTGTCGGGCGGCAGGCTCGAGACGGCGGCGACGACGACCGGTTCGGTCGAGGTCACGACTACGGCGGCGGCGTCCTTCTGCAAACCGGGAGCGAGGTCGACACTCGTTACGCCGCCCGCCGGCACGTTGACGTCGTCGAATCCCGTCGGCGTGAACGAGCCATCGGCGGTAACCAGCTTCAACGACACGGTGGCATCGAGCTCGCCCGGCGCGGCCAACACCAGCCGACGCGTGCCGTCACCGTCAAGAATGCCCGGCACGGTCTGCTCAAGCGCAGGCGCCTCGGTGCGCGGAATCCACTCGACGCCAAGCGGAATCGACCCGTTCTCAGCGTCATACCGGACGGCGGGAACGACCCGTCCCGAGCTCGCGCTGACGTGCACGACTGCATTGGCGAACCCCGGCGTGAGCGAGTCGAGTTGCACGGCGGCCTGCGTCTGCGGTGCGACGACGAGGCCGTGCTCGGCGTTCGGATTCGGCGGCGCGCTGTCGCCGAAAATCCCGATGTCGACCGTGGCCGGAACGCTGTCGACGTTACTGAGCAACAAGGTGGCATGCGCCCCGACGCCACTGGAGAACCCGGCGAACCACGCGTCGGTAGTGGGCGCCTCGCACGGCGCGTTCGAGACTTGGAGCGAGCCGCTGATGGTCTGCCGGGTGAACTGCACGGCGCTAACCGTGCGGGCGAGGGGCCCGGTGACGCTGAGCCGCATCGGGCCGACGGTCTTCGGACCGTCGACGTTCCAGGCATGACCGGGCTTGACGTCGATCGGCGAGGGCACGCCGTCGGGGTCGAGGGGGGTCGCGGTCAGCGTCGAGTTGGCAGCAGACGCCGGGTCGGTATCGGCGTCTGCGTAGGCGATGTGCGCCGCGCCGGCGCTCGGGGTGCCGCCGGCCTGCGGGCAGACGAGCGTCTGCTCAGTGATCGGTACCGGCTGCGGCTTCGCGACGACCGCCTTGACCGCCTCGGGCTGCGAGAGCTGGGCCCAGATCGTCGCAGCCGCGACAACGACGAGCACGACGACGGCGAGCAGCCGCGGGTCGCGCCTCATGACCGGACTCCGACGGCATCGAGGGTGGCCGGTGAACCTGCAGGACGGCTCGCGCCGGCCCTGCGCAGATGCCGCTGCTGGTCGGCGGCCCGCCGTCCGGCCGGAATCGCCGCCCCGAGCACGGCGAGCGTTGCGAGCAGTTCGAACACCAACCAGCCGGTGCGGTTACCCGGTTGGCGGAAGACGACCACGTTCGCGCCTGCCGTCGGGATCGCAAAAGCCTGCATGCCGTCGCGGGTCGTCGGCGCCAGCGTGATCGCGGTCTTGTCGTCGGCTCCGACCGCAATCGCCCGCCAGCTCGGCGACGGCGCCTCGGCCAGCACGAGAGAGCGTGCGGTCGGCGAGTAGGGCAAGATCAGCGGCTTGCTGTGCCGCCCGATGCCGATGGACGACGGCCCTGCGGGCGCGCTGCCCGCAGTGTCAGCGCCGCCCGAGGAACCGGTGCCCGAGGAGTCAGCGCTGCCCGAGGCGTCAGTGTTGGCCGAGGCATCGGAATCGGCCGAGCCAGGGCCGGCCAACGCACTCGGGATCTTCCAGGCGTTTTCGCCGACGCCTGCGAGCATCAGCCGGCCGGCGTCGGCCTCGACCTGCCACACCTGCCAGCCCGAGTCGGTGGCCTTGGGTAGCAGGCCACCCGCGGCAGCGATGCGAGCACCGACGCCCGCGTCGTCGGCCTGCGGCACGAGCACGTAACGCACACCGAGATGCGCCAATGTGGTGGCAGCATTCTGGCCGAATCCCCCAGCGAGGTCACCGACAGCGGCGTCGGCCAGCGCGACCTGGCGAGGATCGGGCGGCAGGTCGGCGTCGCCGAGGCGCGGTGAGCGGGCCCGCAACAGCGAGTAGCTGATGCCACCCGACGCTGATGGGCTGGGGCGCAGCACGATCGTGCGCGGGCCGTCGTGACTGGTGGTGGGGTCGGTGATGAACGCGGGCAGGATCTCGGCGTTGCCGGCGTGCAGCAGCGACCCGGTACCGTGAGCCAGCCAAATTCCGGCCGCAGCGACCGGTGTGGCGACGGCCGCGGCCGTGACAAGCAGCGAAACCGGTTGGCGCCAGCCGAAACTCGTGGTGGCCAGGCGAGCGCGCATCCGTGCACCGGCGACCGCAGCCGCCATCAGCACCCCGGCCGCCATCACGGCTGTCGCGGTGCCGGGCCAGCCGGCCACCGCCTCACCGGCCCCGGGCACCCGCAGGCGAAGGTGAGAGACGACGAGGCCGCCGACGAGCCCGGCGATGGCGAGCAGCCACCCGAGCCGAGCGGGGCCTGGGCGGGTCAACTGAAGCAACCCGGCGAATCCGGCCAGCACGACGACGGCGAACAGCCAAAACGGCGGCAGGCCGGCGCCTCCGGGGTGCAACAGCAACACGTCGACCGCCGGCAGCTTCGGCGACTGCAGCCCGGGCGCGGTCTGGCCAACGCCGGTGACGATCAGCGCCGGATGGTGCCAAAGCCGGATGGTCCACGGCAGCAAGAGCACCGGTGGCACGACGAGCAGCACCACCGCACGCCGAGCCGCCAGCCAGGCGCGGCGGACCAGCGCGTAGCCGAGTGCCACGGCGACGAGCGAGCCGATCAGCACGTAGGCCATCGGGTCGAACGCCGCTGCGACCGCCAGCGGGATCGACGCAGCCCAAGCCGGTCGCGCGCCCTGCCACCGTCGTCCGGCCCGACGAACGGCCGAGCGGGTGACGAGCGCGCCGCGGGCGAGCGGCGGCAGCAGCGCTCGCACCGCGCTCGAGATCACGATCGGCAACACCATCACCACGACGAGCGGCCCGAGCCGCCCCGACGACACCGAACCGGTGACGACCGGCAGCAAGGCGTAGGTGGCCGCCACCCAGAGCCGTACCCGGGTGGCGGGCGCGATCGGCCGGACGGCGAGGTAGGCCGACAGTCCGGCGAGCGGCACGCTGCCGAGCATCAACACCTGGACGGCGAACGTCGCGCTACCGAAGAGAATGCTCGACAGGATCGCCAGAATTGCCAGGTAAGGCGGCGCGACGGCCGAGCTGCCGAACCCGGTGAGGTGCCAACTTTGCGTGTAGGTGCGCCAGAGATCGGTGGCACCGGAGGGCGCCGGCAGCAGCGCGCCGCCGTACAGCGATCCTCCGAGCACGTGCCGCTCGGCGATCAGCGCCACGATCAGCAGCGCGACGACAAGGGCAACCGCAGGCTGGGTCACGATCCGGCGAGCCAGGCCGCGATTCACCGCGTTGGTGTCAGCCGCGGCGCCGGTGCTGTCGGTGCCGGTGCCGTCGGTGCCGGTGCCGCCGGTGCCGATCAGGGCGAGCCGTTGCGACACGGCGTCGGCGTAGTGGCGGGCGCGGGTGCCGCGCGGGGCGAGCAATCGCCGCACGTCGCGCGCCGGCACGCGGCGGATCTTCTTGCGTGCCGACCGCGCGGCGATCATTGCCCGCGGCCGCGCGAACACGCTGATGAGCGCGACGATTTCGTCCCACGCGTCGAAGGGCCGCTTGATGACGACGAACACCAACGCGCGTAACAACGACGCGAGCAACAGCCGCAAGGCGACCCACGGGAACCACAGCCGCTGCGCGTTGACGAGCATCGTGCGAAGTGCGGCGTATCGGTCGAGCCGGCGGCGGTAGCTGGTCGCGGCGTCGATGCGACGAGCGCCGCTCGAGACCGCTTCGGCGTGGTAGACGACAGCGCGGGTGCACACGACGACGCGATGAGCGGCGAGGTTGGCCCGCCAGCCGAAGTCGAGGTCGTCACGAAAAAGCGGCAGCCCCGGGTCGAGACCGCGCAACTCTTCCCACACGTCGCGGCGCACCAGCATTCCGGCAGTGCTGACCGCCAGCACGTCCTTATCGCCGTCGTGTTGGCCATGGTCGAGTTCGCCCGGCTCCAGGCCCGTCTCGCGTCGTCCGCCTCGATCTACGGTGACGCCGAACTCGACGAGTACCCGGTGGTTGTCCCAGCCGAGCAACTTCGGGCCGATGACGGCCGCCGACGGCATCTCGTCAGCGAGTTCGAGCATGAGTTCGAGGGCGGTCGAGCTGGGGGCGCTGTCGTCGTGCAGCAGCCAGATCCACTCGACGGGCGCTCCGGAGTCAGATCTAGTTGAGGCCAGCCCGGGCGCACCCGCGAAGGCGGCAACCGCTTGCTGCACCGCGGCGCCGAACCCGCTGTTGCGAGGGGCCGCAAGAACGCTCGTCGCGCCTGCCGCGCGTTCAAGCAGTTCGCGGGTCTCGTCGCGGCTGCCGGTGTCGACGGCCACGAATCGTTGCACCGGACGACGTTGTGTCTTGATCGCGTGCAAAGTTGCGGGCAGCCAGCGAGCGCCGTCGTGGGCGACCAGCACCGCAGTGACGACGTGGCGGGGGCGGACCAGATGGTCGTGTCTCGTAACAGATGTCATACGGCAGAAGTCAGCATGAGAACAGCGGGACGGGCGGGGGAGCAGGCGTACGGATCAAAGCGTGTACCGGTCGAGCGAACGCCTCACCCTACGCGATGAATCGGCTGCGTCGGCCCGCGTCACCGGCCGCGAAGGCTCGCGGCCGGTGTCGCGTGTCAGCTGACTCGACGCTTCAGCCTGCGCCGCTCACGCTCGGAAAGCCCACCCCAGATGCCGAATCGCTCATCGTGGCCGAGCGCATATTCGAGACATTCGTCTCGCACCGAGCAGGTGGTGCAGATGCGCTTGGCCTCGCGGGTCGACCCGCCCTTTTCAGGAAAGAACGCCTCGGGGTCGGTCTGCGCGCACAAGGCGCGATCTTGCCATCGAAGCTCCTCGTCGACGTCGAGTGGGAACTCGAAGTCGCCTTGCGCCAGCGAGCCGGCCGGCAGCGGCTCAACGGCGGCGATGCGCGCCCCCGCCAAGCTGTCGTCGAAACCGGTCACACCATCGTGCAACGGACTGACCTCGCGGTAGATCTCGGTCACCGCGCACCTCCTCGACCCATGACTCGCCTGTGCTACGACACTCCGCTGTGCCGCACACGGAGAACATGACTGGAATTACATGCGCGTCATTACCCGCTCGTCAAGCCAAACGGTGATATTCGCTCAGGATCGCTGTCGGGACGGTGTGGTAGGTGGGGGCTACGGCGGCCGGTCCGGCACTCTGCTCGTACTGCAAGGATGCCGATCGTGGACGCCGAAGCCCCAGACACCCCCGCTTCTCGCATCGTCGCCCTCGCCGGCGGCATCGGCGGCGCGCGCTTCCTGCGCGGCCTGCTCGCGGCGTTGCGCGACGACGAACCGGGTTCGACCGTCACCGTGATCGGCAATACCGGCGACGACATCACCTTGCAGGGTCTGCGCATCTGTCCCGACCTCGACACCGTGATGTACACGCTCGGCGGCGGAATCGACGAGTCGCAAGGTTGGGGTCGAGCCGAAGAATCCTTTGCCGTAAAGGAAGAACTGGCCGCGTACAGCGCAGGTCCGCAGTGGTTCGGCCTCGGCGACCGCGACCTCGCCACGCACCTGCTGCGAACCGCCTGGCTCGCCGAAGGGCTTTCGCTCTCCGAGGTCACGGCACGGCTGTGCCAGCGATGGCAACCCGGCGTCCGGCTACTGCCGATGTCTGACGATCGGGTCGAAACGCATGTGCTGATCGACGACGCCGACGGGCGCCGCCTCGTGCATTTTCAGGAGTGGTGGGTGCGCCTGCACGCCGGGGTACCCGCGATCGAGATCACCCCTGTCGGTGCCGCCGACGCGAAGCCGGCGCCCGGCGTGGTCGAGGCGATCCGCGACGCCGACCTGGTGGTGTTGCCGCCGTCCAACCCGGTCGTGAGCATCGGCACGATCCTCGCGGTGCCGGGCATCCGCGAGGCGCTGGTTGCGACGGCGGCGCCGGTCGTCGGGGTGTCGCCGATCATCGGCGGGGCGCCGGTGCGTGGCATGGCCGACGCCTGCCTCACCGCGATCGGAGTGCAGACCTCGGCGGCCGCGGTCGGAGCACTCTACGGACCGTCACTGATCGACGGCTGGCTGGTCGATTCGGTCGACGCGGGCGCGGTCGTCGACGGCGTGGTCGTGAAGTCACGGCCCTTGCTCATGACCGATGTCGCGGCCACGGCAGCGATCGCGCGTGATGCGTTGGCACTCGCGCGAACCGTTAGTAGCTAAGGACTTCTAGCTCGTCAGGTCGCGCAGTGAGGCGGCGAGCGTGTCGACCATGAGATCGACCTCGGACGGCGTCACCACCAGCGGCGGCGCGAGTCTGATGGTCGAACCGTGCGTGTCTTTGGCCAGAACGCCTCGGCGCAGCAATGCCTCGCAAACCTCACGGCCGGTGCCGACCGTCGGGTCGACGTCGATGCCGGCCCACAGACCGCGGCATCTGAAGTTCAGCACGCCTTGGCCAAGCAGTTCGGCGAGGCGGTCGGAGAGTTGAGTGCCAAGGATTGCCGCCCGTTGCTGGAATTCTCCGGTCGCGAGCAGGCCGACGACGGTCTTACCGACTGCACAGGCGAGCGGATTACCGCCGAACGTGCTGCCGTGCTCGCCGGGGCGAAGTACCTCCATCACCGGCCAGTTGGCGACGACGGCAGATACGGGGAGCACGCCGCCGCCCAGCGCCTTGCCGAGGATCAGCACGTCGGGCTGCACGTTCTCGTGGTCGCACGCGAAGGTTTTACCGGTGCGTCCCAGACCGGACTGGATCTCGTCGGCAAGGAACAGGATGTGCGCACTGGTGCAAATTTGCCGTACCGACTTGAGATATCCGTCGGGCGGGATCAAGACACCGGCTTCGCCCTGGATCGGCTCGATCAGCACAGCCACGGTGTTGTCGTCGATCGCGGCGGCCAACGCGTCCGCGTCGCCGAACGGCACGGTGCGAAAACCCGGCGTGTACGGGCCGAAATTCGCTTTGGCCGTAGGGTCGCTCGAGAAACTCACGATGCTTACGGTGCGGCCGTGGAAGTTGCCCTCGGCGACGACGATGTTCGCCCGTTCCGGCGGCACGCCCTTGACCTCGTAGCCCCATTTGCGGGCCAGCTTTATCGCACTTTCGACCGCCTCGGCACCGCTGTTCATCGGCAATACGGCGTCCATCTCGGCCAGATTCGCGAGGTCGCGGGCGAATTCACCGAGCAGGTCGTGGTGAAACGCCCGGCTCGTCAACGTGATCCGGTCCAGCTGTTCACGCGCCGCCGCAAGGATTTTCGGATGCCCGTGGCCGAAGTTCAGCGCCGAGTAGCCGGCCAGGCAGTCGAGGTAACGGCGCCCATCGACGTCCGTCACCCACGCGCCCTTGCCCCCGCTGATGACGACCGGCAGCGGATGGTAGGTGTGCGCGGCGTACTGCTCGTCGAGGGCGATATAGCCGGACGACGTTGCCGTCTCGTCGTGGGTGACCTCCGCCGTCATGACCTCAACTCCAAGGTGCAGCACTTCGGGCCGCCGCCTGCCTTTCGCAGTTCGCTCAGTGCGACCGGCACCGGGCGGTAGCCGCGCGCCCGCAGCTTTTCGGCGAGCGCAGCGGCCTCGATCGGCAGCACGACGTGCAATCCGTCGCTTACGGCGTTGAGGCCGAGCACCGCTGCGTCGTCAGCGTCGGCGATCACCGCGTCGGGGAACAACTCTTCGAGCCTGATCTGGCTCTGGGTGCTGAAAGCCTCGGGGAAATAAGCAATGTTGTGTGAATCGAGGACGCACAGCGCGGTGTCGAGGTGGTAGTACGACGGATCGATCAGATCGAGGGTGACGACCGGCAGGCCCAGCACCTCGGCCGCCTCTGCATGGGCTGCTGGCTCGGTGCGAAACCCCGTACCCGCAAGCAACATGTCGCCGACGACGAGCAAGTCGCCCTCGCCCTCGTTGACGAACTGAGCCTCGTGCGCCTCGCGATAGCCGGCGCTTTTGAACCAGTCGAGGTAGGCGGGTCCTTCGTCGTGGCGCTCGGCGTACTTGAACCGCGCGCCGTAGACGCGACCGCCCGCGACGGTCGCTCCGTTGGCGGCGAACACCATGTCGGGCAGACCGTCGACGGGCTCGATCTCGCTGACGTCGTGGCCGAGGCTGCGGTACGTCTCGGCGAGCGATCGCCATTGCCGCACCGCAAGATCACGGTCGACGGGTTGGGTCGGGTCCATCCACGGATTGATCGCATACTCGACCGCGAAATAGCGCGGCTCACACATCAGGTAGCGGCGCCGGGTGGCCACTCGCTCGCTCGCGCCCGCCGCCGCCGAAGCCACGTCCGTCGGTTCTGTGAGCCTGCTCGCGGTCACTGTCATCTGCGCCCCTAGGTTTGGCGTTTGAGGGTGTACCTCCAAGATCGGTCAGGACGGACGTTCGAACAAGGGCGCGACCTTGCGGTTTGACGGTGATTCGTTGCGTTAGACAGCGCTTGGACGACGATTCATTGCGCAGCTAGCGCACGACGACGGTGTGGATGTCATCTGAACCCACGACCACGCCGCAATCTGGGCACCGCACGACGACATCGAGCCGGCTGCTGCACACCGAGCGACAGTCACCCGTCGTTTCATTAGAACCTCAGCGCGGGGCGCGATTAGCTTCGCTGGCGACTCCGCCAAGCGATCGCTAGCGCGCTACGCGATAGCGGAGGTAGACGACACTTGAGCTGAAGGTGCGGGTCTCGACGAGTTCGAGATCCACCCGGCGCTCGCTGCGGGGAAAGTACGGAATGCCGCCGCCGACCAGCACCGGGTGGACCCTCGCCCGGTACTCGTCGATCAGACCCAACGCCGCCGCGTCGGCGGCGAGTGCCGCGCCGCCGATGGCGATGTCGCCCTCGCCCGGTTCGGCTCGCAACTGCGCGATCTCCTCCGACACGTCGCCTGCGGCCAGGCGAGCATTGCCCTGCACCGCCGACAACGTGGTGGAGAACACCACCTTCGGGAGCGCGTTCCAGATCGCGGCCCACTCGAGCATTGAG
>JBOGEK010000400.1:0-9547 GCA_050743645.1 Acidothermaceae bacterium | reverse complement strand
CCGTAGGACAGCACGCCTGGCAGCGAGCCTGCGACGTCGGAAAGGCCGTACAGGCTCAGCAGTGCATTCGCCTGCGAACGCAGCGCGGCATCGCTGCGAATGACATTCAGTGGTCGCAACACATAGCGCCAGGCCCACACGGTCCTCGTGCTATCTAGCGCGATCAGGACATTGTCGCGAACGCTGAGACGGCCGAACAGCCGAACGTTCTGGAACGTGCGGGCCACTCCACGTTGAGCGAGCCGGTACGAGCGTGCGCCGGTTGTTTCAGTGCCGCACACCTGCACCTTGCCGGCGCTCGGTGTGTAAAGCCCGCTGATGACATTGAAGAGAGTCGTCTTGCCAGAACCATTTGGCCCGACTATGCCTCGGATCTCACCCGCCGACACGGAGATGTCGACGTCTTCGAGCGCGGTCAGGCCACGGAATCGTTTCGTGAGCGACTTCACCTGGAGCGCCATCGGCTGGTCGGCTGATGCGCGAATTTCAGGTTCGTCGAGCGCTCGTTTCGCAAGGTATGGCCGGGCACTCAAATGCCCACCGGCCTCCACAGCATCGCGTCTCAGCCGTGTCAGCGGCGCCAGCCGGCCCGCACCGCTGGCGAATTTCCAGAGTCTGCCCGGTATACCAACCAACCCGGTTGGCGCGAAGACGACGATCAGCACCACCAGGCCGCCGTACAGAAGTTGGGCGTAGATCGAGTAGTTCGAGAGTTCTTCACGCAAGAACACCAGGAGGATCGCTCCGAACACTGAGCCCAGCAAGCTGAAACGCCCGCCGATGATTACCCCGGCGAGCAGAAAAAACATGGAGGACAACGAGAATGATTCGGGACTGACGAACCTGATAAGACCTGCGTAAAGCACGCCGGCGACACCGCCGAAGAGCCCGCCGAGCACGAAAGCCGTCATGCGAAGGTACGGGGTTTCGGCGCCGACTGCGGCAGCGGCGAGAGAATCGTCGCGCATGGCGCGCAATCTGCGCCCGAGCCTCGTCTGCACGACGAACGTGGCCCAGGCCAAGCCGAGGCCAAGCGCCGCCAGCACGACGTAGTAGAAGATGTAGTCGTCAGCGAGGTCTAGCCCGCCCAAAGGTGGGACGGCGAGGTTGTTCAGCCCGTCGGCCTGGCCGGTGATCGATGCATTTGTCGCGATGTTCGTAAACGCCAGCGCCAGCCCGAGCGTGACGATGCCCAGGTAATGCGATTGCACCCGAAGCGCGGGCACGCTGACCGCGATGGAAACCACCGTCGTTAACAGGACGGCGAGCACCGCGGCGACCCAGAACGCGAAGCCGTGCGTCGTCAAAACGGCCGACGTGTAGGCGCCGGTGCCGAAAAAGGCCACCTGCGCGAGGTTGACCTGGCCGGCGATACCCATGGTCAGCGCGAGTCCAAGCGCGAGGATCCCGTAGATGATCGCGACGTCCGTTACGTGGATCCAATACAGGTTCACGTGATACGGCAGCACCAAGGCGAAGACGACGAGAGCGAGCAGGCCGCATGCTTTCGCGATCATGCACGACTCACGGTCTGCTCGCCCAGGATTCCGGTCGGCCGAATCATGATGGCGACGGCGAATACCAGGAACGTGACCAGGTCGGAGTATTGCTGGAAGTGCCCGGCCGCGAAGCCGTCGAGTATGCCGAACCCGATGCCTCCGATGATCGCGCCGTTGATGTTTCCGAACCCGCCGAGGATCGCCGCGCAGAATCCTTTGATTCCAAGCGACGAGCCCAGTGAAGGGCTCACGTAAAGCAGTGGGCCCGCAAGTGTTCCCGCCAGCGCGGCTAGACCCGAGCCGAGCGCGAATGCCATCGCGTTGCTTCGCCCGACCCTGATGCCTACGGCCGTCGACGCTTCGCGGTCCATCGCGACTGCCTGCATCGCCGCGCCCGCCTTGGTGCGGTTCAACAACGCCCACACGACACCTGTCGCGGCAGCAGCCACGGCGATAATGACGAGGTCATACGTCCGGACGATGATGCCGAAGATGTGCAGCGGCCGATCCATCGGGGCCGGCACCGCTCGGCCGGTCGCGCCCCAGATCTTTGAGGCAAGCGCTTCGAGCACGATCCCGAACCCGATTGTGCCGATCAGCATCAGGTCGAAATCTTTTGCTTCGAGCGGGCGCAGAACTCCCTCGATGACCAATCCCACCGCTGCGGTCACCGCCATCGACAAGATGACGGCGACCGCGAACGGCAACTTCGAATCGATGAAGAACGTAACGCCGAGGAACGCTCCGATCATCGCGATCTGCCCGTGGGCGAAGTTGACGAGTCCCATCGTGCGATAGACGATCGTGAAGCCCATCCCGACGAGTGCGTAGATCGCTCCAAAGCCGATCCCGCCCACGAGGGTCTGGAAGAACACCTGCATGCGGTCTCCTTGTTCGTCGGCTGAGACGTTCGGTCAACTTCCCGCGGGCGTCAGCACCCCGTTCTTGATGATCCCGATCTGCGTGTCATGGACGCCCACCCCTGTCTCGTCGAATGCGAAGCTTCCCACGAGACCCTGGTACTTCACGGCTCGCACTGCATCGGCGAGTGCCTGACCGCCAGCGCCATTCGTCGCCTTGAGTGCCTGCAGGAAGATCTCGGCGCCGTCGTATGCCTTGGCCCCGTGCAATTCGGCGGTGTCACCGTAGGCCGCCTTGTACGCGGCGGCGAAGGCTTTCGATTGCGCGGTCGTGTCGTTGCTCAGGTAGGGAGTGCTTGCTACGGAGCCCTCGGCGTCTTGCACGCCGGCGGTCTGTACGTACACCGGCGTACTGATCGGTGCGGCCCCGATGATGGTGGCTTTGATGCCAAGGCCACGCGCCTGCTTCGCGATCAGGCCGGACTCGACCTCCTCAGCCCCGATAAACAAAGCATCGGGATTCTTCTGCCGGATCGAGGTGAGCGCCGCGCTGAAGTCTTTCTGGTCTGGAGTCACCGTCTGATCGGCGACGGGCGTCACGCCGAGGCCCTTCAGTGCCGCTGTGAACGCATCGTGTTCGCCCTTGCCATAAGCGTCGTTGTTGCTGATCATTGCGATCTTCGTGAATTTCGCTGTGTTGACCGCGTATTTCGCGAGCGTCGCGTCGTACGTGGTGCTCGTTGGGCTGTTCAAGAACAGGAACGGGTTTCCGAGTTTCGCGAGGGCCGGCGACTGGCCCGAGGTGATGTACGGGATTTTGGCCTGCTGCATGATCGGTGACATGGCAATGGCGTCAGCGCTCTCGGCCGGGCCGAAAACGGCGACGAATCCCTCGCTGGCGACCTTGCGCGCCAGGTTGGTGCTCACGGTCGGGTCGTTCTGGTCGTCGAAAACGGTCAGGTCGACTTTGCGCCCGCCGATCCCACCTGCCGAGTTGGCAGCGTCGACTGCGAGCTTGACGCCGTTGTACTCCCACTTGCCAAGTGAACTGCTCTGACCACTCTGTGCGTCGACGACTGCAATCTTGATCGGGCTGGTGTCCGATGCCGGAGGGGCAGGCGGTGCCGATGCAGACCCGGCCGCGGTCGAGGCGGATGTCGTGGAGGCAGACGTCGTGGACGACGACCCCGTTTTGCTTCCGGGCGTTGAGCATGCCTGGCTAAGAGCAAGAACTGCGCACACAGGGACGGCGAGCAATAACCTGTGACTCGAGCTGGGGAATCGCATTGATATTCCTTCCTGCTTGGTCTAGCCGATGGAAGGGCCCGGTGAGGCCCGTTATTGCGTCCACCCTGAGGTGAGGTCGATCCAGGACTTTCCTGCGACGTCGTGCGCCTCACGACATGCCAGGTCAGCCTGAGCTGGCGTGTAACGCTTTTGCAGGACTGCTTCTAGCTGCGGCGCTTGCGCCTCGGAGTTGCTTGCAGCGGTGGCGAAATCCTGCGGATGGTCATAGATCAGCGATCCCCGAATCGTGATCTGTCGTTGAACGAGTTCGCGTGTCGTAATCTCAACGGTCTTGTGGTTTTGACCGATGAGGACGAGTTGGCCACCAGCAGCAGTCGCATCGAGGGCGACCCGAAACGCCGATCGAGCGCCCGAGCTTTCGAAGACGAACCGGTAACCCCCGGTATCCGGCTGATCCAGTTGGGCACCCAGTTCTAGAGCGAGTTGTAAACGCCCGGCGTGCGGCTCGACAACGAACGGATGAACTCCAATCGAAAGTAACTGCAGGCACAGCATCAGACCTTGCGACCCGGTACCGATTACCAGGCATCGGTCACCTGGTTGTACTCCGGATCGTCGTACAGCGGCCTGCGCAACGACGTGCGGCTCGAAGCTGGCCAGCGTTGTCGACGAGGCGTCGCGAGACACCGGCCAGCAAAACGCCGCTGGGACGCTCACGCGTTCGGCCGCGATCCCGGGTTCGGTGATGCCATATGCGCGCCGATTTGTGCACGACGACGTTTGCCCTGCTTTGCACGGTCCGCACTTGAAGCAACAGATGTTGGGCTCAATCACGACGACGTCGCCCGGCTTTCGGTACTCAACCTCTTCTCCGACGGCCACGATCTCGCCGCCTCCTTCGTGGCCGATCACCCATGGGTGGCTGGGGACCGGCGTTGCCCCTGAGTACACGCTCAGATCGGAGCCGCAGAGGCCAACCGCTCGCATCGACACGACCACGTCTGTCGGCCCGCACATAGGTTCGGGCCGATCGATCAGGCCGATCTTTCCGGGTGCAAGTAGCGCGATGGCACGCACGGCGGCTCCGCTTCTATCTATGTACTAACCGGTCCGTTAGTTCTAGTGGATGCAGAGAGCTAACGGAAGGGTCGTGACCGAATAGATACGAAGTTCCAGGGATCGAGGTAAGCGCGCGAGCCCCGGCTGCTCTGGCTGCTGTGCCTGCTCTGGCGGATTTGGCCGCTGGGGCTGGTGCTGCTACGCAACGCCCTAGCTCTTGAGGTAACTGATCACCATGTTCGCGATCAGCTCGCGCTGGCGTGTGCGATTGCGCTTCGCGCCCATGTCGTATCCGAAGATGGCCCGTACGGAAGGGCGGTTGGAAACGCGGAAGAAGCACAGCGCACTAATCATCAGATGCAGTTCGAGCGCGGCGACGTCAGAGCTGAACTCGCCACTTGCTCGACCCGCGTCGAGGAGTTTGCCGAGCAGGTTGACGACAGACATGTTCGTTGCCCCGAGCGCGTCCGACTTCGCTAAGTACTCGGCCTCGTGGATGTTCTCGATGCTGACGAGCTTGATGAACTCTGGGTGCGACTCGTCATAGTCGAAGGTGAGCTCGACGAGCCGGCGCACTGCCTCGGTTGGCGAAAGATGGCCGAGGTCGAGGGTGCGTTCGTGCTCCCGAATTCCGGCGTACGCGCGTTCGAGGACGGCGAGGTAGAGCCCCTCCTTGCCGCCGAAGTAGTAATAGATCATGCGTTTCGTCGTCCGGGTGCGCGCAGCGATCTCGTCGACACGCGCGCCGGAATAACCGTTGCGCGCGAACTCGTCGGTCGCGACGTCGACGAGTTCGGCACGGGTTCGGTCGGCGTCACGTTGCCGATCGCCCAACGCGACCGCGACACCATCTTTGCCCGCCACGTCGCGCTCCCTTCGATCCACTCAACGGCCCGACCCGGACGCAATCGTAGGTGCAGGCGAGCCCAGGAGTGCACTCGCGTAGCCGCTTAGCCGCATCTCGCCGATATCTGAGATCTGGGTCTTCACGTCAACCATCTCTACTCTGTAGGATGAACGAACCAGTCCGTACAACAGTAAGGATCGGATGACAAGCCAAGCGGACGCCGGGTCGCGGGTCATCGCGGTTTTCAACGGTCCGAACCTCAACCTGCTCGGAATTCGTGAGCCGGAAAAGTACGGGCTTCAAACGCTGGCGGACGTCGAGCGGGAGTGCCGTGACGTGGCCGCGCCTTTCGGTGCTGCGATCGACTTCCGCCAGACCAACCACGAGGGTGTGCTTATCGACTGGATTCACGAGGTGCGAGCGAGCATCAGCGGGTTGGTTTTGAACCCGGCTGCGTTGACGCACACGTCGGTCGCCTTGATGGACGCGCTGGCGACGGTGCCCGTGAAGGTTGTCGAGGTTCACCTCACGAACATTCACCGCCGTGAGCCGTTTCGCGCGACGTCCTACCCGTCAAAGGTGGCGCACGGCGTTATTGCGGGCCTCGGGGTCGGTAGCTATAAAGCTGCGGTTCGTTATTTGGTTGAGGAGTAGGCAGCCGTGCGGTGCTCCATCGCGACTGTTTCGGTGAGCGGGTCGCTCGACGAAAAGTTGCCGGCCATCGCAGCGGCCGGCTTCGACGGCATCGAGCTTTTCGAGGCGGATCTTGTCGCTTCGCCGCTACGACCGGACGAGATCGCGACGCGGGTCGCCGACCTCGGCTTGACGATCGAGCTCTACCAACCGTTCAGAGATTTCGAGGCGATGCCGGCCGAACGCCTCCATGCCAATCTTGGCCGCGCCGCGGCAAAGTTCAACCTGATGGCCGCGCTGGGCGCAAATCTCATGTTGGTGTGCTCCAACGTGAGCCCAGATGCCATCGACGATCGTGACCTCGCCGCCGAACACCTTCATGCGTTAGGCGAACTCGCTGCTGACAATGGCATAAGGATCGCGTACGAAGCACTCGCATGGGGCACGCACGTCAAGCACTATCAAGACGCGTACGAGATCGTGCGCCGTGCGGGCCACCCCGCAGTGGGAATTTGCCTCGACAGCTTCCACATCATGTCGCTCGGCGACAGCCTTGACGAGATCGCGCAGATCGCGCCGGAGTCTTTGCTGTTCGTTCAACTCGCCGATGCTCCGCACCAGATGATGGACGTTCTGCGACTCAGCAGGCATTACCGATGTTTTCCGGGCCAAGGCACGCTCGATCTCGCAGGGTTCACCGCACAAGTCTTACGTGCCGGGTACCAGGGACCCCTGTCGCTCGAGGTTTTCAGCGACACCGTGCGTGCTGCGCCGGCGGATCAAATCGCAAAAGATGGACGACGATCGATCCGCTACCTCGAAGACCTCACTCGCCGTGAACTCGAAAGTCACGGTAACGCGGTGGTCGCCGATTCGGTGCAACTCTCATCGCTACACCCGGTGCCGAGAATTGACGGTGTCGCGTTCATCGAGGTCGCGGTTGCCGGGCAAGCCGTATCGGGATTCGCGGCGTTGTTGCAGCTACTGGGGTTCGCTCTCGTCGGCGTCCATCGGTCGAAGGCTGTTCAGCTATGGGAGCAGGGTGACATCAGGATCGTGCTCAATTCGCAGACGCGAATCGACGAGCGGCCTGCGGTTGTTGGCATCGGGCTCCACACAGCGGACGTCGAGGCGGCAGCGCGACGCGCGGTCGACCTGCGGTTGCCATTCGACGACCAGCGTCACGCCACGAACGAGGCCGAACTGCCGTCGATTACGACGCCCATGGGATTGCAGCTATTTTTCTGCGGCGTTACCGATCCGCACAGATGGCGAGCCGACTTCATCGACACCGGAGGTGCGTCGCACGGCGTCGGGCTCAGGGGCGTCGATCACTTGGGCGGAACCGTCTCGCCCGATCTGTACGACGCAGAAATCTCGTTGTACCGGCTTTTGCTCGGGATGACAGCCGGGCCGGTGGCTGAGATCAACCGGCCACGTGGTCAACTGCAGAGCCGCGCCCTGATCAGTACCGACTCTCGACTCCGTATCGCGATTTCCGCAGGGGTGGTCGGGCACCCTCTATCGTCCGGGCTGCAACAGATCGCACTGAGCACACCGAACGTGCTCTACACCGCTGCCTCGATGCGAGCGGCTGGTGCCCCGATGCTGGCGATTCCCGACAACTACTACGCCGACCTCGCGACCCGATACGAGCTCCCAGTCCGACGGCTCGAGCAAATGCGCTCGGTCGGAGTGCTTTATGACCGTAACCCCGACGGGGAGTTCCTGCACGCATACAGCGGATCGACCGGCGGCTTGTTCTTTGAGTTCGTCCAGCGGATAGGTCGCTACAACGGATTCGGTGAGTCTGACGCACAGATCCGACTCGCGAGCCAGGAGCCGTTGGTAGCGGCGGCGTCCGTCGTCAATGTGTGACCGAGTTTCGAAGAAGCGGTCAGGTCAGGTTGTCGGCTCGCGAAGCGTGTCGGCGAGGCTGCTTAGCGCGACCCCCAGGACGCGGTAGTAGGCCCATTTTCCGCGTTGCTCGCGGGTGATCAACCCGGCGTCGACGAGTTGTTTGAGATGGTGCGACACGGTCGGCTGGCTGAGCCCGACCGGGTCGGTCAGCTCGCACACGCACGCCTCGCCGCCGTCATGCGCGGCAATCATCGACAGCAGCCGAACCCTCGTCGGATCGCCGAGTGCCTTGAAGGCGCGCGCAAGTTGCTCGGCCTGCTCGACGTCCAAAATGTTTGCGGTCAGCGGGCCGCAGCAGGCCAACGACTCGGTGTCGACGATGGGCAACGCAGTAGGCATGACGCAAAGTCTGCCACACGTATTGACAGATATCGATACATCGGCCAACATCGATGTATCGAAGTTAGTCGATCTGAGGATGGGAACGATGGCCGGCGAAGACGTGCGCGAGATGGTTCGGCAGCGGTATGCCGCAGCGGCAGTCGCGGTGAGCACCGCGGGCCGCGAAGCACTTGAAGTTTTGGACGGCGAGGGATGTTGCTCGTCCGGCCCGGCAACGTGCGGTTCGGGAGCGAAAGCAACGTGTTGTGGCGGTAGTGAGACTGACACCGCATTCGGGTCTGGTCTCTACAGCACCGACGAGCAAAGCGAGCTGCCCACCGAGGCCGTAGCTGCGAGCCTCGGTTGCGGCAACCCGACGGCTGTCGCCGAGCTGCGCGCGGGGGAGCGGGTACTCGATCTCGGGTCGGGCGGGGGTATCGACGTCTTGTTGTCGGCAAAGCGCGTCGGGCCGACCGGCTTCGCGTACGGCGTCGACATGACCGACGAAATGCTCGCGTTGGCGCGGGCGAACGCCACCAAGGCGGGCGCGACCAACGTCGAGTTCGTCAAGGGCACCATCGAGGACGTGCCGTTGCCTGACTCCTCCGTCGACGTCGTCATCTCTAACTGCGTGATCAACCTGTCGATAGACAAAGCGGTCGTGCTATCAGAGGTCTTCCGGGTGTTGGTGCCCGGCGGCCGGATCGGTATTTCCGACGTCGTCGCCGACGATGATCTGAGTCCGGCCGATCGTGCCGAACGCGGCTCGTACGCGGGTTGTATCGCGGGCGCGCTGTCGCGCTCCGAATACCTTTCTGGGCTGGCTGCCGCTGGGTTCGTCGACGCCGATGTGACGTTCAGCCACGAGGCGGTGCCCGGCATGTACGGCGCCATCGTGCGGGCTGTCAAGCCCGGAGCCTAAGCACATAAGCACGGCCGATAAGTTCGAGCTGGGTGCAGGTGTCGTTGCGAAATCTCAGGGAACATGCAGGAGGTTGTCAGGGGGCTCGGGGGTTCGCAAGCGAAGGTGGTCTGGCAGTAGGGCGCGTTCCGCGCCCTGAGATCGCCCAGGGAGATATCACCATGTCAGGACTTTCGATGGGGGTTCATGCCGTCTCGATAAGCAGGCAGTCGACGTGATGGCGCTGTGGGCAGTGGCC
>JBOGEK010000399.1:0-7344 GCA_050743645.1 Acidothermaceae bacterium | reverse complement strand
CACGAGGCCGTTGACGCCAGCCGCATCGCGGTCACCGGCGGCAGTCAGGGTGGCGGCATCACGTTAGCTGTCGCAGCGCTCATGCCCGACGTCGTAGCGGCGATGCCCGACGTACCATTCCTCTGCGATTTTCCGCGCGCTACAACGCTTATCGACGAAGACCCATACGGCGAGATCGCGCGTTACTTGAAGGCGCGGCGTTACGACGTCGAGCAGGTGTACGCCACTCTCGCGTATTTCGACGGCGTCAACATGGCTCGGCACGCAACTGCGCCGGCGCTGTTTTCGGTGGGGCTGATGGACGACACGTGTCCGCCGTCCACCGTCTACGCGGCCTACAACGCCTACGCCGCAGACAAAGAAATCGCGGTGTACCCGTTCAATAACCACGAGGGCGGCCAAGCGTTCCATTTTGTGAAGCAGTTGCGCTGGCTGCGATCTCGAGCCTAACGGTTCTGCGATCACCGATTTAGGCTCGCTCGGGTGGCGTGAGCGTCACCGGCGACCTGAAAGACCTGAAACGCCTAGCCGCGCCTCATCGTTCGATTGCGATCGAACCGCTCCTCTGACGGCTTCGAACCGCATCGTCATAACGCTCAAGCACGACGTCGACGACTTCTGGCTCGGCGCCAAGCGGCCGCGTGACGATGTCGGCGCTCGTCGCCGCGAACCGGTCAGGCAACACACCAGGGGCCAGCACGTAAGCCGCCACCGCCACCTGGCTGGCACCTCGAGCACGCACCTCGTTGACGACATCACCGACGTGAGGCGCACCGGCTGCAAAGCCGATCGAGGCGCCGATTGTTGCTGCCACGTCTGCCAATTCCGCGTTCGCAACGGCGTCCGATGTACCGATAGCGCCGAGCACGACGGCCGTCGACGAATCGGCGCCGACCTCGACCAAGCGCCTGCGCACCAACGAAAACAGCAGCGGATGGGGGCCTAACACCTTCGCCTGCACGATCGACAGGTTGCCGTGCGCAGCACGTGCGGCGTCGAGAATTGCTGGCAGGTCGATCCGCGCGTGATAAGCCGACGTAAGCAGCAACGGCACCACGACGATCTCAGAGAATCCTTCTGCTACAAGGGTTTTCAATGCCGATGGCACGCCAGGAGCGGTGTGGCCCAAATGCGCGAGCATGGCGGTGAGGCCAGGGCGCTCGGCGCGCACCCGGGCAATCAGCACCTCAAGCACCCCCTCGGCGCGCGGATCGGTGCTGCCGTGCGCGACCGCTAGCAACGCCGGCTCCGCGGTGCCCGCGCGCTGTTGCGGCATCAAGTCGCGATGTTCGGCCATCAGTTCACCCCGTTTAACACGTCGTGCAATGCCGCGACCTCGCCGACAACCACAACTGCCGGAGCTTGCACGCCGGCCGATTGGGCCAGTTGCCCAATCGTAGAAAGCGTTCCGCGCGTGGTGCGCTGGCGCTCGGTCGTGCCACTCTCGATGACCGCAACCGGTGTCGATGGTTCGCGCCCAGCGGTCAACAGCTCTTTCGCGATCCGCTCGACGCGCGTCGCGCCCATGAGCAAAACCAGGGTGCCCTCGACCTCGCCGAGATTGCTCAGGTCACGGTCTTCGTGCGCGGCGATCACGGTGAACTGCCGAGCCACACTGCGATGGGTCACCGGAATGCCTGCTGCCGCAGGTACCGCAATCGCGCTGGTCACGCCTGGCACCACTTCGCACGGCACGCCGGCCTCGGCGCAAGCGAGCATCTCTTCGCCACCGCGGCCGAACACGAACGGATCGCCGCCCTTCAGACGAACCACGAGTTTCCCTTGCTGGGCGTAGGAGACCAGCAGTTCGTTGATCTGCCTCTGCTGCAAGATGTGGTTGTCGCGCGTCTTGCCCGCCTCGATCACTTCGACGTCGGGCGCCAGCTCGTCAAGCAAAATTCGCGGCGCCAACCGATCGACGACGACAACATCAGCCTGTGCAAGCAACCGCCGCCCACGCACGGTGATCAGGTCGGGATCGCCCGGTCCGCCACCAACAAGCGCCACCCGGCCCGACCCGGCCGTTCGCCCCGACCCCGCAACAGCTCGGTCGCGTTGCCGGCGAAGCGGTAGCTCACCGGTCGACAGCAGCAACGAAATTGCGTCTCGCAACACCTTCGCACGCCGCGGGTCTCCCCCGGCGTTCACGGAAACGACGACATCGTCGACGCGAGCAACTGCCGGCGTCCAGGCAGCTGACGATGTGGCCGCCGACGATCGCACGCACCAAATGCCCGCGGCCTCCGCGTCGGCGGCAACCGCCTCATCGACGACCGCGACCCCGGTGCACGTGTGAACCAGCCATGCACCTGCGACATCGTGCGGAACATACCCGCGCAGCGTGACCGTAATTCGGGTGTCAGCTGAGAGAGCTTCGACGACCGACGGCGCAACGACTTCGACGACTGCGCCTGCATCAGCCAGTGCGGTTGCCCGGCGAGCTCCGACGGCGCCGCCGCCGACGACCAGCACGCGTCGTCCGGAAAGGTCGAGCAGCACCGGGTATCCGGCGTCCATTACGAAGCGTCCACTAGGCGGCGCTCATGACGACGCCCTCATGACGAGGTGCCAGCTCCGGCGCCCGACGTCGCGCTGGTGATCGGGTCGCCGACCAAGCCCGCAGCTAGTGTCTGGCCGTCGTGCTCGTCGATGACGAGGAAGCTGCCAGTGAGCCGGTCGTGGGCGTAGTCGTCGACAGCAAGAGGTATCGCGATCCGCAAGGTGATACCGCCGATTTCGTTCAATGACAGCGAATCCGCCGCTTTATCGCGTGCAAGTGTCTCGATATCGAGGCGATAGTTCACCTGGCCGACGACGGCTTTGACGACGCGTGTGGTGTGCTTAACGAGCACCCGATCACCGGCGGAAAGCGGGCGATCCGAGAGCTGGCACACCGTTGCCTCGAATTCGCGCACGACGCGCGGCTCCTCCCCCGGTCGCACCAGCAGATCGCCGCGACCTACGTCGAGTTCGTCGGCGAGTCGGACCGTGATCGACTGCGGTGCGTAGGAGAAATCTACCGGCTTCTCGAACGTGTCGATGCCGACCACGGTCGTGCGCTGACCACTCGGCAATACGACGACCTCGTCGCCGACACTGAGCACGCCGGCTGCCAATTGCCCGGCGTAGCCACGATAGTCGGCCGAGCGAATCACATACTGCACAGGGAAACGGGTCTGTTGACGCGCAGCATCGACGCCGACCTCGACCGTTTCGAGGTGCTCAAGCAAAGTCGGACCGGAGTACCACGGCATTGCCGTCGACGGCTCGACGACGTTGTCGCCTGCAAGCGCAGACACCGGGATCACCGTATGGTCGACAACCCCGAGCCCTTCGGCGGCAGCCGCAAAATCCACTGCTATTGCAGAGAAAACCGATTCGTCGAAGTCGACGAGATCCATCTTGTTGACGGCAAGCACGAGATGCCGAACGCCGAGAAGCGCCGCGACCGCCAGATGCCGGCGAGTCTGCTCGACTACGCCCTTGCGGGCGTCGATCAAGATGACCACGAGTTCGGCGGTGGACGCCCCGGTGACCATGTTGCGGGTGTACTGCACGTGGCCTGGCGTGTCGGCCAACACGAACTTTCGGCGCGCCGTCGTGAAGTATCGGTACGCGACGTCGATCGTGATGCCCTGCTCACGTTCGGCGCGCAAGCCGTCAGTGAGCAGTGCCAACTCCATGCCGTCCGAGCCACGATCGCGACTTGCCCGCTCGACCGCTTCGAGCGTGTCGGCGAGCACCGACTTCGAGTCGTGCAACAACCGGCCGACCAGCGTCGATTTGCCGTCATCGACCGAACCAGCGGTGGCGAATCGCAGCATCTCGACCTCGCGATCGAGCCGTGGGACGAGCCCTTCTGGCTCAAGTACCGAGGTCACCTTAGAAATACCCTTCGCGCTTGCGGTCTTCCATCGCCGCTTCTGAGAGCTTGTCGTCGGCGCGGGTTGCACCGCGTTCGGTGATCGTGCTGGTGGCGATCTCGGCGATCACGTCGGCGATCGTCGACGATGCTGACTCGACTGCGCCGGTGCAGCTCATGTCGCCGACCGTGCGGTAACGCACCCGCTTGCGCTCGACCGGCTCGCCGTCCTTCGGACCGCCCCACTCGCCAGGCGTCAGCCACATGCCGTTGCGCTTGAACACGTCACGCTCGTGAGCGAAGTAAATCCGCGGCAGCTCAACCTGCTCGCGCTCGACGTACTCCCACACGTCGAGCTCTGTCCAGTTCGACAGCGGAAACACCCGAACGTGCTCGCCCGGCTTGTGCCTACCGTTATAGAGATTCCATAGCTCGGGGCGTTGCCGGCGAGGATCCCACTGGCCGAATTCGTCGCGCAGGCTGTAGATCCGCTCCTTGGCGCGTGCTTTCTCTTCGTCACGCCGGCCACCGCCGAAAACGGCGTCGAACTTGTTGTCGGTGATGCCGTCGAGCAGCGGCTGAATCTGCAGCGGATTGCGGGTGCCGTCGGCGCGCTCGCGCAACGTGCCACTGTCGATGTAGCTCTGCACGCTCGCCACGACAAGTCTTAGCTCGAACCGGTCGACGAGCTCGTCGCGGTAAGCGAGCACTTCGGGAAAGTTGTGCCCGGTGTCGACATGCATCAGCGGGAACGGCACAGGTGCCGGCCAGAAAGCCTTACGCGCCAAGTGCAACATGAGCGCGCTGTCTTTGCCGCCAGAGAACAGCAGCACCGGCCGCTCGAACTCGGCGGCAACCTCGCGCATGATGTGAATGCCTTCGGACTCAAGGACGTCAAGGTGCGGCGACTTCAAAACCTCGCCAAACCCGACGGCCTGCGCAGTTGCGGTCGGCGCGATGTCGTTCGTCGTTCGCGCGGCCGGCACTGTCAACGCGCTCATGCAAGTCCTCTTTCACGAAGTGCGGTGAAAACCTGTTCTGCCGCCTCTTCGACCGTACGGCCCTCGGTTTCGAGCCGAACTTCTGGAAACTGCGGGATCTCATACGGGTCGTCGACACCCGTCAGCCCGCTGACCTCACCCGCGCGCTGCTTTGCATACAGGCCTTTGACATCGCGCTGCGAGCAAATGTCGAGCGATGTCGCGACGTGCACCTCGATGAAGGCCGTGCCGTCGGTGTCATGTTGCGCCCGCACCTCGGCACGCGAGTCGGCATAAGGCGCGATTACCGGGACCAGCACAGTGACGCCGTTGCGAGCAAGCAATCTGGCGACGAATCCGACCCGGCGCACGTTCGTGTCACGATCTGCTCTGGTGAATCCAAGACCGGCCGTGAGGTGGGTGCGCAGCTCGTCGCCGTCGAGCACCTCGACGCTTCTGCCCGCAGTTCGAAGGCGGACGGCGAGAGCCCGCGCGATCGTCGTCTTGCCGGCGCTCGGCAGGCCGGTGAGCCACACGGTCGCGCCGCCCGCGCTTGGGTTAGCGGCGGGTGCGGTCTCGGTGGCGTCGCGTGTTGTCGGCACGTTGCCTTTCCCCTCGATCGACTCGGTCACAGGCGTCACTGGTGAATGCCACATTCGGTCTTCGATCGACCGGCCCAGCGACCCGAGCGCGTGTCGGCCCCGACGTCGACCTTGGCGGTGCACGGCCAGCACCCGATCGACAAGTACCCCTCGTCGATCAACGGGTTGACCAGAATGTGGTTCTCGGCGATGTAGGCGTCGACCACGTCTTGGGTCCAGCGTGCGATCGGATTCAGCTTCACCTTGCGGCGCCGCGAATCCCATTGCACCACAGGCGTGTTGGCGCGCGTCGGTGAATCGTCGCGCCGCACGCCAGTCACCCACGCGGAGTAGTTCGCCAAGGCAACCTCAAGTGGCGCGACCTTGCGAAGAGCACAGCACTTGTCAGGGTTGCGAGCAAAAAGATCCTTACCGTGCGCCTTGTCTTGCTCGGCGACGGTCTGCTCGGGTGACATCGTCACGACGTTGACCTCGTACGTCGCCGCGATCGCGTCACGAGTGCCGATCGTTTCAGCGAACTGATAGCCCGTGTCGAGAAAGACGACATCGATACCCGGCCTCGCCTTTGCTGCCAGCGAGACCACAACGGCATCAGCCATCGACGACAAGACGCAGAACCGGTCACCGAAGGTATCGGCTGCCCACCGGAGGATCTCGTCGGCGGAGGCAGCTTCGAGGTCGCGACCCGCGTCGGCGGCAAGCCTTTCGAGCGTGCCTGCGTCAGAGGTGTCAACGGGAGCGCTCACGTGACCTCCAATCCGACGAACGTCAAGGTGAATACCCGCGCACAGGCGCGACATCTCCACGACGCCGAACTCTCCCCGTGCGGACGCAGGTCTTCGTCGCCGCAATAGGGGCAGTAGAACGGCGTAGCCCGCTCACCCACACCGTCGCTCACAGCAACTCGGATTCGTCGGCCCGCAGCACCCACTGGGTGAATTGCTCACCGCGCTCTCGTTGCACGAGGTAGCTATTGGCCAACCGCTCGACGTAGTCGGCGAGTTCGGTTTCGGCCACCTTCAACCCGCGGATCTTTCGGCCGAACGTGGCGTCACTGCCGCCGAGGTGACCACCGAGATGTACCTGGTAGCCGGCGATCTGCTCGCCTGCGGCGTTCGTCATCAAGGTGCCCTTGAATCCGATATCGACAACCTGGAAGCGCGCGCACGCGTTGGGGCAACCGTTGACGGTGATCGTCATCGGTGAGTCGAAGTTGGGCAGCCGGCGCTCGAGTTCGTCGATGAGGTCGCTCGCCCGCACCTTGGTCTCGACGATGGCCAGCTTGCAGAACTCGATGCCGGTGCAGGCCATCACCTGACGACGAAACACGCTGGGCCGCACCTGCAGATCGAGCGCTTCGAGGCCGGCCACCAGCGAGTCGACCTGGTCGGCCTCGACGTCGAGCACGATCAGCTTTTGCTCGACGGTCGAGTGCACGTGGCCGCTGCCGTGCGCCTCGGCGAGATCGGCCACCTGCTGCAACTTGGTGCCGGTCATGCGACCGACCCGAAGCGCAGCCCCGACGAAGAACTTGCCGTCTTTCTGCGGGTGGATGCCGACGTGGTCGCGCCGGCCACCGGCCGGTTCGGCCGGCGCCGGGCCGTCGGGCAGCGGGTAGCCGAGATACTCCTTCTCGAGCACCTCACGGAACTTCGCGGCACCCCAGTCGGCGACGAGAAACTTCAGCCGGGCCCGGTTGCGCAGCCGGCGGTAGCCGTAGTCGCGGAAGATGCTGGTGACCCCGACCCAAACCGCTTCGACTTGGTCGGGCCGGACGAAAACGCCGACCCGCTGCGCGAACATCGGGTTGGTCGACAGGCCGCCGCCCACCCAGAGGTCGTAGCCCGGCTCACCGTCAGGTCCGACCACGCCGACGAACGCGACGTCGTTGATCTCGTGG
>JBOGEK010000398.1:0-11631 GCA_050743645.1 Acidothermaceae bacterium | reverse complement strand
GTCGCGACCAACCCGGCCGTCACTGCAATCGTCGCGGCCAACGACATGATCGCGGTAGGTGCGTTACAGGCACTGCACGCCGACGGGCTGCAATGCCCCGACGACATTTCGGTGGTCGGCTTCAACGACATGCCGTTCGTCGACCAGCTGAGTCCACCGCTGACGACGGTTCGACTTCCCCAATACGAGGTTGGGATGCAAGCGGCCCAACTCCTTTTGGAGAAACTGGCTGATCCCACCGCTACCGCCAAGTCGGTGATGCTGCCAGTCAGCCTGGTTACTCGAGGCTCCACGGGGCCGTGCCAAGCGCGCAGGATCGTCGCGATCTGAGATTCGCGAAAGCGCGGGACGACGCGACCTGCCTCCGATTGGCCAGAACGATGAGATGCCGGACGCCGACCGGCACCAAGTCGCTAGGCACCGACTTTGAAGGCATGCAGCCCGTCGGTTGACGACCAGGCGAAGTAACCGTCGACTCCCGCGCCAACTGAGGCCGCGGTTCCGTCGGATGCCTTTCCCGGCGCGCCCGCTGCAGTGCAGTGCGTTACCTGACCGAACGCCGTGTACTGAGCTGGCGTTCCGTCGGAGTTGGTCGCGTCCTTCAACGTCCAACTGCCCTGTTGCATGCACCAGCCGTCGACTCCCGCGACCGGCGCTGATTCCATACCAGTCTTGAGGTTCACTAACGTCGTGTGGCCTTTGACGTCGGTGAATGCGAACACCTCGCCGCTCATACGTACGACGCTTCCCTGGTCGCTACCGCTCGTGCTGGTGACCGGACTGAGCGTCGGCCGATCATGAGGCTAGCTTGAATTCGATGGCGATTTCGCCAGGACAGCGAGCGAGCGGTGCAGGTCGTCGGCGGCAAGCTGGAGCACGTCGGCATGTGCGCCGTCGTCGTAGCCTCGGGGCGCCGCCTCGACCAATATGATGAGATCGAGATAAGCCTTGTACATCGCCAGCCGGATCGCGATTTCTGGTGTGATCGACAAAGGCTTGCCTTCGGTGCCGGAGCCATCGCCGTAGCCTTCGAGAAAATCGTCGTCGTCGGCAATGTCACCGAAGATCGCCGCCGACACGAAGTCTGCTATCGGGTCGGCCCACATCGCGCGCTCGCCATCGATCAGACCCGAGATTTCTCGGCGTCCGGCGCGAGTTGCGAGCAAGATATTGCCCTCCCACACGTCGAAATGCACGAGTGAGGGCACCTTGACGTCGTCAAGCAGAACTTCGTGTCGGACTATCGCCATGCGAATCTCGGTGGTGTCGACGGGCAGCATCACCTCGAATCGCGTGCCGTCGGCGAGGACGTCGTCGACCATACGCGTGAACGCCTGTCGCCAGGTGCTCGCGCGTGCAGTGGCAGGTTGGAAATAGCCAAACTCGTGGCCCTGCACGCGGTGCAGACGGCGCATGATGCGGCCCAAGTCACGCCGCAGCCGTCGCTCGTCGCCGTCGTCCAACTCGTCATGCGAGCGGTGCCAACCGTCGCCGTCGAGAAACGACAAGAAAAGCACGTCCCCGTCGAGATGGAATCTCGTGAAGTCGCGCCCCAGCACCTGTGGAACAGGCACGTTCGCGGACGATGCGAGGTCGTAGAACGCGGCCTCGGTGCGCATGATGTCGCGCTCGTAGGTGAGGAGGGACACGGCCGCCGGCGGCGAGGACTTCATGACAACGAGTTGGCCGGATTCAAGACCGATGCGGTAGACCGCGTTGAACATGCCCTCAGTCAGCTCGTCGATGTGACTGATCTGTACATCGCCGAACGCCCGCTGCACCGCGGCAGCTATCGCGACTGGATCGAGTCGGCGCTTCGTCAGGCTCTCCATGGCACCTGATCCTGACAGCCCGACGCCGTATGGTGCGACTTTCGCAGCGTTGCGCGAAGTTGAACGCAGCAGACCGGTGCTGCTAGTCGGTGCCTGATTCGATTGCAGCACGGTCGAGCGCGGCGGGCTTGACGGCTTCTGCCTCGGCCTCGCTGCCGACCGTTGCGATCGCGGCGGCGCCACCTGGCGGCAACTCCCCGATGAGCCCGTGCCATGCCTGGAGCTGGCCGTATGCGGCATATTGCTCGAGTTTGCTCCGCGAATCGGCGATGTCGAGGTTGCGCATCGTCAGCTGACCGATGCGGTCGTCGGGACTGAATGCCGGGTCTTCGGTGCGCTCCATCGACAGTCGTTCCGGGTGGTAGCTGAGTGCCGGCCCGCGGGTGTCGAGGACCGAATAATCCTGCCCGCGACGCAGTCGAAGGGTCACACTGCCGGTGATCGGATGTCCGACCCAACGCTGCAAACTCTCGCGAAGCATCAATGCCTGCGGGTCGAACCAACGCCCTTCGTAGAGCAGCCGGCCGAGGCGGCGTCCTTCGGCGTGGTAGTTCGCGACAGTGTCTTCGTTGTGGACGGCGTTGAGCAACCGCTCGTACGCCACGTGCAGCAGCGCCATGCCGGGCGCCTCATAGATACCCCGGCTCTTGGCTTCGATGATGCGGTTCTCGATCTGGTCGGACATGCCGAGGCCGTGCCGACCGCCGATGAGATTGGCTTCCTGAACAAGTTCGACGGGGCTGGCGAACGAACGCCCATTGATAGAGACGGGCCGGCCGTGCGCGAACTCGACTATGACGTCTTCGGTGGCGATATCGACGGCCGGATCCCAAAATGCGACGCCCATAATCGGAACGACGATCTCAATCGAGGTGTCGAGATGTTCCAGGCGTTTCGCCTCGTGCGTAGCGCCCCAGATATTCGCATCTGTCGAGTACGCCTTCTCGGCGGAGTCGCGGTAAGGCAAGTCACGCTTCGTGAGCCACTCCGACATTTCCTGCCGGCCACCGAGTTCGGCGACGAAGCGGCTGTCGAGCCATGGCTTGTAGATACGCAAGCTTGGGTTCGCGAGCAGGCCGTAACGGTAGAACCGCTCGATGTCGTTGCCCTTGAACGTAGAACCGTCACCCCATATCGACACATCGTCGTCCCGCATTGCCCGCACGAGTAACGTGCCGACGACGGCACGCCCGAGCGGGGTGGTGTTGAAGTAGCTCTGCCCGGCCGAGCGGATGTGGAAGGCGCCGCACGCGAGCGCGGCCAAACCCTCTTCGACCAGGGCCTCGCGGCAGTCGACGAGCCGCGCGTGCTCGGCGCCGTAGATGATCGCACGGTCTGGCACGTCGGCGAGATTCGGCTCGTCGTACTGGCCGACGTCGGCGGTGTAGGAGTACGGGGTCGCGCCGCGCTCGCGCATCCACGACACCGCAACCGAGGTGTCGAGGCCGCCCGAAAACGCGATACCGATCCGCTCGCCGACCGGAAGCTCGCTCAAGACCTTAGACATGGCGAAGATTATCCAGGACGACGACAACCCGCCCGGGGTCGGGGACTCATGGACGGCGGTCAGCGTCCTCGATCCGTGGAAGCCTACGTAGTTCGAGGTCGCCAGCTACGCAACGGCAGCCGCAAACGTTGCGAACAGGTCGCCGGGCAGCGGGGTATGCAGCCGCCACGTCACCGCCATCGGTCGCTCGCCCTCGTGCGACACGTACGTTGCCGGCCCGAGGAACCAGAACGCGCGGTCATCAGATCGAGCCCTTGCGAACAGCAGGATCGACCGGTCCATCGCGACGTGATTTTGATAGCGACGCCCGGTCGGGCTATCCGCGCGGGTCGTCGACTGGCTTTCCCAGTGGATCAGTTCCCGGCTGATGGCGTAGTCGCGGTACCGCGTGGTGGGCGAGAAGTTTCCGCTCGTCTTGTCGAGCGTGAAAGCGAGGATGTCGGCACCGGCCCGCGTCGCGTCGCGCACGCCCTCGCGCCATGGCGGAGTCCGCGCGGCCTCGCCCTCGTCTATCGCCGCAAGAATCTCGGCACGGGTATACCGGGCGTGAATCTGCAACGGAAGATCCGGTCGTGCGGGCTGTTGGAGGTGATCGATCCGGGTGCTCAGTAAGTTCACCACCTCGCCGAGTTCGGTGATGACCTGCGGGTGTGACCAGATCAAGTCGACCGCTTCTTTTAGCGAATCGTTCGACCCGATCACGGTAGAACCGAGGCCGACAACGAGCATACGAACCAGACGTTGTTCGATCTCGGTGAGCCTGTCGAGATCGGGTGCTGTCGCGGAGCCGAGCAGCTCGGCATAGGTGTCAGCTCGCTGCAAATCGTCGACGTGTTGCATGCGACCGATCGCGCGGCGCAGGTCTCTTTCGCGCGGACCCGCCGCCGCTACCGGCAATCCAGCGACCTCACGCAACTCCGACCAGCTAAGCCCACCGGCATACAGGTCGGCCAAATCGAGGCCGGTCTCGTCGAGAAAGTTGGCGAGGGTGACGTCGCCTCGCTGGCCACCCAACGACCGCAGCTCGTCGATCTTTGCCTGCCGGTTTGAAGGCAGGGCCAGCCGCACGTTCCTCAGCACGATCGAACTGGCCACCTGATCGAGTTCCATGTGGCAGCCGGCCGGAAGAAATGGGAACCGCGTCTCCACGGCCCGCTCAAGCCCGCGCCGCGTGCCCCCAAGCAACGCCCGGTAGCGCCGGTCGAAGCGAAATTCCTTTCGGTGCTGGCCGATGAAGTCGAGCACCGTGCACACGGTCTTGCCCGGAGCGGTTCGCAGGCCGCGCCCCAACTGCTGCAAGAACAGCGTCGCACTATCGGTTGGCCGAAGCATGAGGACGACGTCGACGGCAGGCACGTCGATGCCTTCGTTGAACAGGTCAACCGAGAACACCGCCTTGATGCGGCCGTCAGCGAGGCCGCGCAGGGCGTCGATTCGCTCGGCGTGCAGGCTGTCACCCCAGACGGCGACGGCGGGCACGCCGTGTGCATTGAAGTGGGCCGCCATGAATCGCGCATGACCGACGCTCACGCAAAATCCAAGGCATCGCATCGCGGATATGTCATCAACATGATCGATGACCTGATGCAATACCAGCCGTGCCCACGCATCATTTGCGGTATACACGGCGGTGAGCACGTTGACGTCGTAGCCCTGGCCGCGTTTCCACGGCACCTGCTGCAGATCGACGCTGTCATGTATGCCGTAATACGAAAATGGCGAGAGCCGGTGCTGGTCGATCGCGTCCCAGAGTCGCAATTCTGCAGCGATTCGGTCGCCAAACCAGTGCAGGATCGGCAGTCTGTCACTTCGTTCTGGTGTCGCGGTGAGGCCAAGCAGCTCGACGGGACGAACATGGTCAAGCAGTGCCCGGTACGAAGGCGCCGCCGCGTGGTGGAACTCGTCGACGATCACGACGTCGAAGTGATCGGGTTCGAGCCGGTCGAGCCCTGCAGCGTTGAGACTCTGCACCGATGCGAAGACGTGGTCGAACTGTCGCGGGCGCTCGCCACCGACCCACTTCTCACCGAATGCGTGATCACGCATCGCATGTCTGAAGGTTGCGAGACTTTGATCGAGAATCTCTTCGCGGTGTGCGACGAAAAGCAGTCTGGCACGCGGCAGCTTGGCCCGAAGCCGTGCGTAATCAATGGCGGCCATGACGGTCTTTCCGGTGCCGGTCGCCGACACCAGCAGGTTGCGATGATGCCCCTGCTCGCGGGCAACCGCGATCAACTCCAGCAGGCGGTCCTGGAACGGTTCGAGACGAATCTCAATCGGGCTCAGCACGATGCCGCCGGTGGAGCTTCCCCGTCGTCCGGCATCGATCGCGGCATCGAACTCTTCGCGTGTGTACGGAAGAAAGTCACCGCTATGCCAGTAACTGTCGAAGACGGCTTTGATTTTCTCGACGACGTCGCGGTTGCGCGCCCCGGAGACGCGGACGTTCCACTCCATGCCGGCGATCTGTGCCGAGTGGGTAAGGTTCGACGAGCCGACGTAGGCCGTGCTGAAACCCGAGTGTCGGTGGAAAAGCCAGGCCTTCGCGTGCAGGCGAGTCGTTGCGATGTCATACGACACCCGCACATCCGCGCCGAGATCGTGAAGTAGATCTAGGGCTTTGCGTTCTGTCGAGCCGGTGTACGTGGTGGTAAGCACCCTAAGTGGACGACCCGCGGCGCAGTGGGCCTCAAGTGCGCTCGCGATCGGTCGTAGACCGCTTTGGCGGACGAACGCCATGACGACATCGAGGGCATCGGCCGATTCGATTTCGGCATGAATCTGATTACCGACGCGCGGCTCACCGGGCGCGTTGGTGAGCAACGTCGTGTCGAGCAACGGAATGAGCGGCCGCGTGATCTTGCGCACCGATCCGTCGGGATTCCATGTGTTGAGGGCGTGAAGTACCTCGCCGCCTTCGACGGGGCACTCGGTCTCGGTCAAAGCTCGCGGCGCGCGTGCGATGAGTTCAGCGAAGAGTTTGCGCGCTATCTCGATCCCACTGGCGACCCGGTTCTCTTCGGGAATCGAATCGACCGCGCGTTCGATCTGGCGCGCCAGATGAAGGGCGATACGGTCGGCGGCATCGGCCGGACGAAGCTTGACGCGATCGACCAGCTCCCCTTCGAGGTCGGTTAACCGCGCGCCGAGTGTCTCGTCGAGCAATACCTCATATAGGCCGGCCGCCAGCTCATCCATGGGCGACAGTGTTGCGCAGGTCGAATGTCTACACGCGGATGACGGCGGGACCGCCGACCGCCTCGATCGGATCGAAGTCATCGTCTTGGGTGACCACCGGCAGGCCGTTTGCGGCGGCGATGGCCGCGATCCACAAATCGTTGATCTTCGCCCGGCGACCCTGCTCCGCGAGCTGGACCCGCAGCGCGGCCCATTGGCTAGCTGCAGCAGCGTCGACGACCAAGGGATCGAGCGCGCTGACGGCGTTCAGGGTGGCAAGCCGTTGAGAACGGGTGCTGGTGTCGCGAGCGGCAAGCACACCCGCGTGCAGCTCGGCCACGGTAATCACGCTGACGAAAGCCTCGTCGGGCAGTGCTGCTGCGTCGATCGGGCGACCCGACTCGTTGGCGATGAACACCGACGTGTCGAGTAAAGCCTTGGCCGTTTTCTTCGTCACCGCAGCGGTTCGAGATCGGCCGTGGTCTCGGACGTGAGGCCGGCGAGGTCGTTGCGCAGGCCCGCATCGGCCTGGTGTCGTGCGAGCAGGCTCACGAGCTCGGCTTTGTTGATCGTCGGACGGCGTGACCCGCTCACGGGCGCCAACTCGGCAACCGCAGCGCCGTTGACCGTGATCGTCACTCGCTCGCCATCTGCCACCCGGCGAAGGATCTCCGCAGTGTGGTTGCGAAGGTCCCGTGCAGCTGCAACGCTCATGTGCGTGATCGTAGCATCTTTGCCACACTCGCGAGGCGCTCGCTGCACACGACACCTTTGGTCGGGGCTGCCCGCGCGACGTCGCCCACTAAAACGGCAAAATACGTTCGGATCCTTGTCACACGAAATGGGTTGGTCGTGCGTCGTAGGGATGTGACCTTCGTTGAGTTCGCCGCGACGCGGCTGCCGCGGCTGTTGCGCTACGCCCTGATGCTCACCGGCGATCGAGAGCTGGCGCAAGACGTCGTCCAGGATGTGCTGGCCCGGGCACACGTGAAGTGGCGCAAGATCTCGGGGGCCGACTCGCCCGACGCATACGTGCGGCAGATGGTGCTCAACGAGTATCTGTCGTGGCGACGCACCTGGGCGGTCCGGCAGGTGCAGGCGGTCGGTGAGCGGGTGATCGAGTTGGGCGATTCGCGCGCCGCTACTCGCGATCACGCGGAGGCGGTCGCCGACGCCGACGATTTGTGGAGCAGGCTGGCGACGCTGCCGCGCAAGCAGCGCGCGGTGCTGGTTCTTCGCTACTACGAACAGTTGGACGACGACGAGATCGCCGCGTTGCTCGGATGCGCGCGAGTGACGGTCAGAAGCAATGCATCGAAGGCATTGAAAACGTTGCGGCTCCAGTCGGAGCGTCAACACATCGGCGTGGCAGGAGACATCTGATGGACGACAATATCGAGCAACTCCGCGAAACGTTCGCGGCACACGAGCACCTCGCCCCGAACTCGATCGAGGTCCTCGAAAAGGCCAACGCGCTTGCACGTTCGTATCGCAGGCGGCGCCGGGCGGCCCAAGCGACTGGTGCATCGGTGCTGGGCGCCGGAATCGTGGTCGGCAGCGTTGCGCTCCCCGGCCTGAAGTTGCACCCAAGTTCGACGTCAGGCACGTCGACCGCGGCCGGAGGCGGGGGTTCTTCGCTGCCCGCTTCGTCAGCTGCGGCCGCGGCAAGCGGGTCGGCCACTCCGTCGGCAAGCGCCGCCCCGGCTCCGTCGCCGACCTACAGCCAGCAGCAGGAACTGTCGGAGTACTTCGCCGACGGCTTCGACTACAACAACGCGACGGCGCTCGTGAGCTTGTGGCACGAGACCGACATGACCAAGGTGAAGGCAAAAGCGGGCTTGCTTCTGCTGCAGGGATCGAGCTTGCCGGTCACCCCGAACGGCACGCCTGAGTCGGCCGCTCAGAAGCAGCAGGACCAGGATCTCGACGCCTACTTCGCCGCCGGCTACGACTACAACGACGCGCTGTCGTTGGGAACGTTGTGGAACGAGACCGACGTGTTGCAGATCAAGGTCGAGGCCGGGCAGAAGCTGCTTGCCGGACAGCCGTTGCCGATCGCTGCCAGCGCGCCGAGCGGTTCGAGCACCGCCCCCACGCCCACGGCCAACGTGTCTCTTGGGCCCGGCGTGCCGAACAACGCTCAGTCGAAGGCGTTGGCGGCTTATTTCGCCGCCGGCTACAACTACGACGACGCCTTGTCGTTGGGCAAGTTGTGGAACGAGACCGACCTACTTCAGATCAAGGTCGAGGCCGGCCAGAAGCTGGTCGCCGGGCAGACTCTGCCGATCAAGCCCTGAGCGTGCTCGCGAACTGTGAATAACATGCTGCGCCAGCGGATCGGGTTCGAACTCGAACTGCTGGCGCCGTGCGGTTCGAGCAGGCGCGATCTCGCAGGCGCCCTCGCAACCAGCTGCGGCGGCTCGCTGCGGCCAGTCTGGCACTCCGACAGCGAGCCCGCGTTAGTAGCAAGTCTCGGTGGCCGGTTTCTCCATCTGACACAGGGTTTTGAGGTCGTCCGGCCGTCGGGTGAGCTGATGTGCGCACTCGTCGACGACGTGACAATCACTGCCGATCTTGATGCCGCTGCACCTGCACCTGCCGGTTGGTACCGGATGTTGACCGACGACCCCCGGCTGCTGCGGTTGCTCGCGAAGGTGAGCGACCCGGGCGGATCGCTCGAAACCTCGCTCGACGGCGCAGCCTCGTTGTGGGGCGTGCGCACCGAGCGGTTCGGCCAGATCTTTCGTATCGAATCGGACGGCGCCACGGTCGCCCTCGCTGCGCCGTCCGGCGGGGAGAGAGAACGGCCCTGTGAGATCGTCACGCCGCCCATCGTGGCCGACCATGAAGCGGCTTTGTCGGAGTTGCTCGAGGTCGCGAGCGAGCTCGGCTTTACGGTGCCGGCGGAGGCCGCCGTCCATCTGCATTTCGACGGCAAGCGCTTTCGCGACGCTGGTGCTTTTGCCAATGTGGTAAGGCTTTTCGGCTGGTGGCGAGAACCGTTGCGGGCCTTGTTAGAGACCAATCCACAGTGCAAGCGGCTTGCCCAGCTGCCCGCGCCATTGGTCGAGCTCGTCGGTGGCTCGCCGAGCTGGGAGGAGTTGCGCGAGGCATCGGCACGCGGCGCGCTCAGCAAGTTCTTCGACGTCAACCTGACGCAACTGCTGCGCGACGACCCGCTGCGCGACACCCTTGAGGTACGTGTCCTGCCCGGCACGATCGATGCAGCAGACGTGCTCTCGCGAGCGGCCCTCGTCGAGAGTTTGCTCGACCGCTGTTGCGAAACGGAACGCTTTCCCAAGGCGCCGGCTGCCACCGACGATGCGATAAGTGATCTCCGCCGTCTCGCCGAAGGCGAGCGGTACTGAGCCACCGGGAGCTTCCGCCAGATGGTCACCCTTGCTTGGGTGATCGGGGCTGATTGTCGTCGATCGTTGGCTAGCATCGCCGTGTGTCTGATGCTCAGCAAGCGATCAGCGGCCTCATCGCGGCCTCACGCTTGAGGGTGCCCGATGAACTCATCGAGCTGTTCTGCAACACGGGGCAAGCGCTGGGCGCCAGCACCGTCGTGGTCTACCTCGTGAGTCACGAGCAGCGCGTCCTCGTGCCGCTGCCGACTCCGGGCTGGCCCGACGACACGCAGTCAATCGATGGGACCATCGCCGGTCGCTGTTTTCGGCGGTCGCAGCTTCATCACACCGAGACAGGGCCGGGCCAATCGGTGTGGGTGCCCCTTGTCGACGGGCTGGAGCGGCTCGGCGTTGTCTACTTCGAATTCGAACCTGGCCAACGCACGGCCACCGACGACGAACTCCACGCATTCGCTGCCACCGTTGCCGAACTGGTGTTGGCGAAGCAGTCCTACGGCGATCTTTTTCATCAGGTGCGCCGGCAGCAACGCATGTCGCTGGCAGGCGAGATTCTCTGGCAATTGCTGCCGCCGTTGACTTTTGGCACCGATCGGCTGGTGATCTCGGCGATGCTCGCACCGGCGTACGACGTCGGCGGCGATTGCTTCGACTACACGGCTGACTCCTCGTCGGCCCGATTCGCCGTCTTCGACGCGATGGGCCACGGATTGCAAGCCGGCCTACTCGCGACCTGCGCGATTGCCGCGTATCGCAATGCTCGGCGTCGTGGCGCCGACTTCGTCGAATGCGCGCACGCCATTGACAAGGCGATCGGCGACGAGTTCACCGACGGCAGGTTTGTCACCGGCGTCGTCGCCGAGCTTGACCTCGATGACGGCCGGCTGCATTGGCACAACGCGGGTCACCCCGCGCCGTTACTCATTCGTTCGGGCCAGCTGGTCAAGGTGCTGGAGACCGAGGTCGGGTTGCCGTTCGGACTCATCGATCCCGACCGAACGACTGCCACCGAACGCCTCGAGCCCGGCGATCGCCTGCTGCTTTACACCGACGGCATCACCGACGCTCGCTCTCCCGAAGGCGAGTTCTTCGGGTTGGCGCGATTGACCGACCTGGTCACCCGTGCAGACGCATCAGACCAACCAGTGCCTGAAACCATGCGCCGCCTCATGCATGCGGTGCTCGACCATCCGGCAGGCGAGTTGCAAGACGACGGAACCGCGTTGCTGGTCGAATGGGGCGGCCAGGGTGCCAGCCGAGCCGATCCGTTGCGGCTGAACTCCGTCGGGGTCTAGCGGGGCCCGCCGCATTGCCGCCTCAGGGATTTAGCTCAAGTTAGCGGCTGATCGGTCGTATCTTTATCCATACAGAAGCACACTGGTGCGTGCACCATGCGCCAACCCATCACCTGACCCTCGCGAGCTCACCTCGCGACCGCGCCCGACCGACGAGATAGCAGAGCAAGAAACCCGATGCCGGCACACACCTACAAGCAATTGCTTCACGCGCCCTCGGTGCCGTGGCTACTGGCGACGTCGGTTGTCGGCCGCTTCAACCAGGGGATGACCGGGCTCGCATTGCTGCTGCTGGTAACGCAGCACTCGACGTATGCGGTTGCAGGAGCCGTTTCGGCGTCCTACCTGGTCGGCGGCTGCGCGGCCGGTCCCGTCCTGAGCCGGCTTGCCGATGCTCGTGGACGACGTCGGGTGCTCGCCGTCACCTCGGTGCTTTTTGCCCTCGCGATGAC
>JBOGEK010000397.1:0-1807 GCA_050743645.1 Acidothermaceae bacterium | reverse complement strand
GGGTGAATCGGTGTCGCGGGGTGAGTCGGTGTCGCGGGGTGAGTCAGTGTCGCAGGTCGATCGCGACCTTGACGTCGTCGTCGTGGCGCTGCAATGCCTGGGTGTAGTCGGATAACGCGACCTTGCGGCTGACGAGTTTGTTGAGCCAGTCGAGGTCGGCCTTGGAGAGCGCGCCGGCGGCTTGTTCGTAGTGGCGCCGCGCGGCGTTAACGCTGCCGAACAGCACGATATTTTCGAGCACCATCTGTTTGTTCACCTCGTCGAGGCCGATCTTCACCTCGCGCGTCGACGCCGAGATGCCAGCCAGGCAGATGACGGCATCGTTCGCAACGACTTCGGTGAGTTCGAACACGAGAGGCCCATACCCCGTGCATTCGATGACAATGTCAGGCCGGACGCCGATTGCCGAGACGTCGCCGGCATGGAACGTGCCGCCGATCGCCCGCACGAGGTCGGGCTTCGGGCCGGTGTCGACCCGGTCGAGCACGTGCACTTCGTAACCGCGTTGGACGCCGAGCAGCGCTGCAAGCAAGCCGATCGGTCCGGCTCCGGTGATGAGTGCGACGTGCGTGGGCGCCGGGCTGCGCGAGGCGATCTTTTCGCTTTGTTCCCAAGCTTTTGCGACGACTGACGTCGGCTCCATCAAGACGCCGGACTCGCCGAGTTTCGGGTCAAGTTTGATCGCGAACTCAGGTTCGACCCGCCACCTCGACGCGCCATAGCCGTTGCGTTCCTTGATGCCCCGCTCGGTGTATTTGCCGTTGCGGCAGAAATCCCACGCGCCCTGGCCACACGGCACGCACGGCTCGGGGTCGGGTCGGCGGACGATGCCCGCGACCAGATCGCCTTCGGCAAACCCGCTGCCAGCGGGCGCCTCGACAACACGGCCAAGCGACTCGTGGCCGATGATCAGGCGCTCTTGGCCCGGCGGTGACCAGCCATAACCCTCCTGGATGATCTCGATGTCGGTGCCGCACACGCCCATCAGCAATCCGTCGACGAGCAGCGCACCCTCAGACTCGGCCGGGTCAGGATGCTCGCCCACGCCGGCCGTCTCGGGCTTGCCCGGCACTACCGACAATGCGTTGACACTCACGTGCTCCTCCTAAGAACTCGAGATCATCTGCATCATTGCGCACTGCCAGTGCCGATGGTGGCCTCAGCGTCGTCTGCGGTGCCGTACGCGCTGCCGCCCGGGTGCCGTCTGCATGCCCGAGTGCCGCCGAGCGAAGCAGCGGATATCGTGACGCCATGGCAGACACGACACGGCTCCAGCCGGGCGACCCGGCACCGGAGTTCACCCTTCCCGACGCCGACGGCAACCCCGTCGCGCTCTCCGACTTCCGCGGCCAGCGCGTGGTGGTCTACTTCTACCCAGCGGCAATGACCCCGGGCTGCACCACGCAGGCCTGCGATTTTCGCGACAGCCTGTCGTCGCTGAAAGCAGCCGGCGTAGCCGTACTCGGCATCTCGCCCGACCCGGTGGCCAAGCTCGCCCAGTTCCGCGACAAGGACTCGCTGACCTTCCCCTTGTTGTCGGACGCCGACAAGCGCGTGCTCAATGCGTACGGCGCTTACGGCGAGAAGAACAACTACGGCAAGAAGGTGATGGGCGTGATTCGCTCCACGTTCGTCGTCGACGCCGACGGAAAACTGCAGGCCGCGCAATACAACGTGAAAGCCACCGGACACGTCGCGAAGTTGCGCGGCGAACTCGGCGTGTAGCTGCGGCCGTAGCGCGATGACGCGGCGCAGTAACAGCGGGGCCGTAGCGCCGTAACAGCGGGGCCGTAGCGCAGTAACAGCG
>JBOGEK010000396.1:0-6036 GCA_050743645.1 Acidothermaceae bacterium | reverse complement strand
GTTGTCGACGACGTCGGCGACGATGCCCGGCAACGGTCCGGTGGCAGAACCGGGCTTCGTCGTGGTGACGCCGGGCAGCGGACTGATCATGATGCCGCCGGTCTCGGTCTGCCACCAGGTGTCGACGACCGGACAGCGGTCGCCACCGATCACGTGGCGGTACCACATCCACGCCTCCGGGTTGATCGGCTCACCGACGCTTCCGAGCAACCGCAGCGAGGACAGGTCGTGCTCCGCGGGTTCGGTGTCGCCCCACTTCATGAAGGTGCGGATCGTCGTCGGCGCGGTGTAGAGGATCGAGACCTTGTACTTGTCGACCATCGACCACCAGCGGTCGCGCGCGGGAGTGTCGGGCGTGCCCTCATACATCACCGACGTCGTGCGGTTCGCCAACGGACCGTAGACGATGTAGCTGTGGCCGGTGACCCAGCCGATGTCGGCCGCACACCAGTAGATGTCGGTGTCTTCGTGCAGGTCGAACACCATCTTGTGGGTAGCTGACACGCCGGTGAGATAACCACCAGTGGTGTGCAGAATTCCCTTGGGCTGCGCGGTAGTTCCGCTCGTGTACATGATGTAGAGCGGGTGTTCGGCGTCGAAAGCCTGCGCTTCATGGGTTTGCGGCTGGTTGTCGACGACCTCATGCCACCACACGTCGCGGCCTTCGTACCACTCGACTTCTTGCCCAGTGCGTCGGACGACGAGAACCTTCTCGACCTGCGGGCACTCTTTGACGGCAAGGTCGACGGCCGGCTTCAGCGCGCTCGGCGCTCCACGGCGGTATCCGCCGTCGGCGGTGATGATGATTTTCGCCTCGGCGTCGTTGGTGCGACTGGCCAATGCCTCGGCCGAAAACCCGCCGAACACGACGGAGTGCGGTGCGCCGATCCGTGCGCACGCAAGCATCGCGACGACGGTCTCGGGAATCATCGGCATGTAAATCATGACGCGGTCGCCCGTTGCGACACCGAGTTCGGTCAGCGCATTTGCGGCTTGGCAGACGAGCTTGGTGAGCTCGGCGTAGGTAATCGTGCGGGTGTCGCCGGGTTCGCCTTCCCAGTGATAGGCGACCTTGTCGCCGTAGCCGGCTTCGACGTGGCGGTCGAGGCAGTTCACTGCCACATTCAACGTGCCGCCGATGAACCACTTCGCGAACGGAGCGTCACTCCAGTCGAGGACTTGGTTCCAGGGCTTGGTCCACGTCAGCCTCTTCGCCTGGTTCTCCCAGAACGCCAACGGATCCCGCGCCGCCTCTTCGTAGGTGGCCTTGGTAGCAATCGCGCCCGCGGCGAGGTCGGCCGGCGGGTCGAACCTCCGGGTCTCGTGCAATAGGTTCGACAGCGTCGACTCTTGGGGCGTGCCCCCGGCCGACCGTGGTACTGCCTCGCTCACGACGTGCCTTCCTTTCGTGGCATCTAGGGCGGGCCAACCTTGGTCCCGCTGATTTGGTCTAGTCCAATTTGATGGTCACCAACTTGGCAGCGATTCGGCGTCCGATCAAGTGCTTGGCAGCAGTGATCGCGGCGGCAGCTTCAGGGCGACCTGATACCCCCTCTCGACCGAGGTGGAATCGAACTGTTGCATGGTGCGAGCGGCGCCCCGCAAGACGGGACGCCGCCGCTCGCACGATCCCCGGGTTACCAGGCGTGCACCTGCGCATTGTCGGCGGGCCTACGCGCGATTTCTCGCGCGCCGCCCGGCTCGACCGCCTGAATCGGCTGGTCCCGCGTGGGTGCCCGGGTCTCGTGCGGGGTCCGGAAACGGAGGGGACGACGCCCCTCGCGATACCGGGCCCTGAGATGTTTCTACGCCCTTCGAGCAAAGATCGGTAGCCCTCCCCCGGTAGCCCACCATGCTCGGCGCAATTGCCGGGCGTAAATGTCGGGGTCAGATCTGAGGCCGGCTCAGCTTTCGGACCGCGTCTCGGCGCCGCGCGTACCAGACCAAGCCGGCGGCAGCGACTCCTGCGCCAAGGCCCGCCGCAGCGAGCACGGGGGTGCGTGGCCCGCCGAATCCCATGCGGGCGCGCATCGACACCGGGTTGCTGAAATCAAGAATCGGCCACTCGCGCGCTACGGCTTCCTTGCGCAGCGCCCGGTCGGGATTGACTGCGCACGGGTGGCCGACCGCTTCGAGAAGTGGCAGATCAGTCGAGGAATCGCTGTAGGCAAAGGAATCCTTCAGCTCGTAACCTTCGCGTTCGGCGAGTTCGACCACCGCGGCGGCCTTCGTCGGGCCGTACGCGTAATACTCGATTTCGCCTGTGAACCGGCCGTCGTTGACAGCCATACGGGTAGCGATGACATGGTCGGCGCCGAGCAGTTCGCCGATCGGCTCGACCACCTCGAGGCCCGACGAACTCACAATCACGATGTCTCGACCGGCCGCGTGGTGCTCGTCGAGCAAGGCGGCGGCCTCTTCATAGATCAGCGGGTCGATCAAGTCGTGCAAAGTCTCGGCGACAATCGACTTGACCTGCTCGACGTCCCACCCGGTGCACAGCTGCGAGAGATAGGCGCGCATGCGCTCCATCTGGTCGTGGTCGGCCCCGCCCACGAGATACATGAACTGCGCATAGGTGCTCTTCAGCACGGCGCGGCGGTTGATCAGGCCGCCCTGGTAGAACGGCCGGCCGAACGCCATGACGCTCGACTTGGCGATGATCGTCTTGTCGAGGTCGAAGAATGCGGCCGGGCGGCCGCCGTCGTGGTTCACCTCGCGAGGATAAGCTGCGCCGCCCTCGTCCCCGTGCACCCGCCGCGCGTCTGTGCATACCGACTGGGCAACGTCTTTTTGAACACGCCGCGAAGAAGTACCCGTTTGCCGCTTTCGGGACTTCCGGCAACGAAATGTCGACCGCGAGAGGTTTGCCCAAAGCGCCGAAAGCGTTACCTTAGAGGAGGTGCGACTCTACCCCCCCAGAGCCGGACCATTAAGAACGGCCCCCGCTACCCCCCCGGCGGGGGTCGTTCATTTCCCCGCCAAATTCGTGGCCACGCAATCGCGGCCCGCTTCGCTGGCGAATTTGTGATCTTCGCGGTTCGTCCCCAGGTCTCGCCGGCCTGATCCACAGGCGGATGTTTTCGACAACGTCGGCCGACGAAAAGCCGCCACTGTGGTGCCTTCCTAACGGTTCTTTCGGGAAGGCGACGATGGGTTCCCACTCACTGCCACAGGTACTGCCACCGCTACCGCTACTGCCACTGCCACCGCTACTGCCGCGGCCAGTGCGCCCTGCACCGGCGACGGTGACGCGGCTGTCGTTGCGACCGCTGCTCGTGACCTCCGACGCTGACGTTCTCGACGACTTGCTCCGGCTGGCGGCAGCAGTTGGGGTCGAGCTGGAGGTGGCTCCCGATCCGGTCGCCGCAAAGGCGGCTTGGATGTCGGCGCCTTTGGTGCTGGTCGGCGACGACTGTTGCCAGTTGGTCACCCGAGCGCGCGGTGCACAACGCAGGCGCCGCGCCGCGATTGTCGTTGTCGGTCGAAGTCTCGATGACGCCGGAATTTGGCAGCGCGCGGTCGCAGTCGGCGCCGAGCACGTCGCATTGCTGCCTGATGCAGAGCCGTGGTTGCTCGACCGGCTGGCCGCCACCAGAGACGGCACGGGTCATCGCGGCACCGTCGTCGCCGTTGTCGGTGGCCGCGGTGGTGCCGGCGCGACCACGCTCGCCGCTGCCCTCGCAACCACGGGCATGAAGAAGCATCGGCGAACGCTGCTGATCGACGCCGATCCGCTCGGTGGCGGTGCCGATCTGGTTTTCGGTGGCGAATATGCCGGCGGGCTTCGCTGGCCTGACCTTGCCGCCGCGCGTGGGGCGCTCGAGGGCCAGTCTTTACGTGATGCCTTGCCGTCGATCGACGAGCTTGCCGTGCTGTCGTGGGATCGTGGCGACCACCTCGACTTGTCGGCCGATGCGGTGGCCGGAGTGATTGAGGCCGCAGCCAGTTCGTGTGATCTCGTGGTGATCGACGTCGCCCGAAGGATCGACGACATCGGCGAGACGGCGCTCGCCAGCAGTGATGTCGCATTGCTCGTCGTGCCCGCCGAGATCAGAGCTGCGGCGGCGGCCGCCCGCGTCGCCGCGCTGGTGGCTCGGATCGCCGACGACCTACGGCTCGTGGTGCGCGGTCCGGCGCCCGGTGGACTCCATGCGGCCGACATCGCCGCCGCGCTCGGATTACCGATTGCCGGCGACCTGAAGGCGGAGCCTGACCTCGCGCTTGCGCTCGAACGAGGTGAGGCGCCGGCGGGTCGCGGCATCGGGCCGCTCGCCGAGTTCTGCGCCGATCTTCTCGGCGCGCTCGACCAGCTCGACGATCCTGGTGGCCGAGATGGGGCGCAGTCACCACCTCAAGTCGGCTGGCTGCCGAAATGAGCGTCGAGCCGATCCTTGCCGCCCGGGTGCGCAGCAGACTGGCCGATCGACTAGCAGCCGACGGCTCGCCGCCCACCCGTGCGAGCGTGGCGGCGGCGATCCGGCACGAAGCGGGCGTGCGCGGCGCGCATGACGTGCTGGCGGCGGTCGACGCTTTGCGCAGTGACTTCATTGGCGCCGGTCCGCTCGATCCGTTGTTGCGCGAGCCCGGAGTCACCGACGTTCTGGTCAACGGGTACGCGCAGGTCTGGGTCGACCGTGGCGGCGGCCTTGAGCGTGCCGACGTGTGCTTCTCCGACGACGGTGAGGTTCGCCGGCTTGCCGTTCGATTGGCCGCTGCTGCCGGGCGACGTCTCGACGATGCGGTCCCGTGCGCCGACATCAGACTCGCCGACGGCATCAGGCTGCATGCGGTGTTGCCGCCCGTCTCGCCGTCCATGCCCTGCTTGTCGTTTCGGGTGCCACACGGCCGAGGCCTACGCCTCGACGACTGGGTGACGGACGGTGCGATGCCAGCAGAGCTCGCGGCGTTGCTGGCTCGGCTCGTGGCGGCGCGGGTGTCGTTCGTGGTCACCGGCGGCACAGGCACCGGCAAGACGACCCTGCTCGCCACCCTGCTGGGCTGTGTCGCGCCAGGCGATCGCATCGTGCTCGTCGAGGACAGCGGTGAGCTGCGGCCCGACCATCCGCACGTCGTGCGGCTCGAAGCGCGCGCGGCGAACATCGAAGGAGCGGGTGCGATCGGGCTGCACCGGCTGGTCCGCGAAGCACTTCGAATGCGGCCCGATCGACTGATCGTCGGCGAGGTGCGCGGTGCCGAATGCGTCGACCTGCTCGCCGCCTTGAACGTCGGGCACGAAGGAGGTGGCGGCACGCTCCATGCGAATTCCGCTGCCGACGTGCCCGCGCGTATCGAAGCGCTGTGCACCGCGGCCGGACTTTCGCGCGAGGCCACGCACAGTCAGCTAGCGGCGGGGCTTCGGGTCGTCGTCCATTTACGGCGTGGCGCCGACGGTCGTCGCTTGCTCGACTCGATCGGGGTATTGCGACGTCGGCTCGACGGCCTCGTCGAGGTCGCTACGGCGGTCAGGGTCGTCGACGGGGTCACGGTCGATGACGTCGCGCGTTCCCAGCTCGATGAGTTGCTGGCCGGTGCGGGCTGAGCGCCGCACTGGTCGGCGTTGCCGCCCTTGGCGCCATTGCGGCCACCGTCATCGGCCCGGCGGCACCGACCTCGCGCACGTCGTCCCGGCGGCTGCTCTCGATTACTGGACGACGCCCTGCGGGCCCGACCGCACGTGCGGGTCGCGGGCTCTCAGTGTTGTCGTTGTTTTCGGTGCGTTCCGTGTTCTCGGTGACGGGCTGCCTGCTCGCCGTATGGATGGTGTTCGGTCTCAAGCTGGCTGCCGCGGCGGCGCTTGTCGGATTGGTTGGCGTCATTGCGGCTCGCCGCGCGAGCGCGCGGCGGCGCGCTCAGGCGCTGCGTCGCGGAGTCGTCGAGTTAGCGCACGCCATCGCCGGTGAGCTTCGTTCGGGGCGTCCGGCATCGGTCGCCTTCGGCGTCGGGATCGAATCGGCCGGCGAGTCGTTGCGCATGCTCATGGCGCCCGTCGCCGAGCTAACCAGGCGTGGGGATCTCATCGACGTCTGCGATGCG
>JBOGEK010000395.1:0-5257 GCA_050743645.1 Acidothermaceae bacterium | reverse complement strand
CTCGGCGCGATCGAGTGGCGCACGAGCGGCAGTTGGCTCCGTTCGACGCCCTGACCGCACGCGAGCGAGACGTCCTCGCCGAGCTGATCCACGGTCGGCAGGTCAACGAGATTAGTCGTCTGCTGTTTGTCAGCGAGGCCACCGTGCGTACGCACGTGCGCGCGATTCTCCTCAAGCTTGACGTGACGTCGCAGCTCGCTGCGGTCGCGCAGGCGACTGAGGCTGGGTGGAACCGGGCGGCTGTTGAACCACGCAGTTGGGCGAACTGACACGTCGGAATACGCGATGCGTCACAGCTTTGCCCCAGTACCGCGGGCCCTCGGCGGAAGCCCAGAATCGCCTTAGCGATACTCGGACGTCCTAGTATCGGTAGGGACGACGGGAGGTGGCGTGGACGCTCACGACATCGAAGCTGGCCGAGCGCGCTGGCAGGAGCGCTACGACAGCGCGGCGGTGCCACGCCGTGAGACCAGGTCGGGCCTAGCACTAGACCCGGTCTACGGCCCCCCCGAGGGCACGAGTGACCCGCGGTTCGAGCGGATCGGCTGGCCGGGGGAGTTTCCGTTCACTCGCGGCCTGTATCCCACCGGCTATCGCGGTCGGCCCTGGACCATGCGCCAGTTCGCCGGCTTCGGCAATGCGCGCCAGACCAACGAGCGCTACCGCATGCTGCTCGACGCCGGTGGCGGTGGGCTGTCGGTGGCGTTCGACATGCCTACGCTCATGGGCCGCGACTCCGACGATCCGAGGTCGCTCGGCGAGGTAGGTCACTGCGGCGTCGCGATCGACTCGGCGTCCGACATGGAAGTGTTGTTCGACGCGATTCCACTTGCCGACGTGACGACATCGATGACGATCAGCGGTCCGGCGATCCCGATTTTCTGCATGTACGTTGCGGCGGCAGAACGCCAGGGTGCGACGGCGAAACAGCTGAATGGCACGTTGCAGACCGACATCTTCAAGGAATACATCGCGCAGAAGGAATGGCTGTTCCCGCCGCAGCCGCACCTGCGGCTGATTGGCGACCTCATGGAGTTCTGTGCCGCAGAAATGCCGTCGTACAAGCCACTTTCGGTGTCTGGCTATCACATTCGCGAGGCAGGCTCGACGGCGGCGCAAGAACTGGCATTCACCTTGGCCGACGGATTCGGATACGTCGAGCTCGGGCTTTCCCGAGGTCTCGACATCGAGAAATTCGCCCCGCAACTGTCGTTCTTCTTCGACGCGCATATCGACTTTTTCGAGGAAATAGCAAAATTCAGGGCCGCAAGACGCATCTGGGCGCGCTGGATGCGCGACACATATGGCGCAAGAAGCGAACGAGCGCAATGGCTTCGATTCCACACCCAAACGGCGGGAGTTTCACTCACCGCGCAACAGCCCGACAACAACATCGTCCGGACGGCGATCGAAGCGCTGGCTGCAGTTCTTGGTGGCACGAACTCCTTGCACACCAACGCACTCGACGAGGTACTGGCGTTACCCAGCGAGCGGGCGGCAGCGATCGCGCTGCGCACCCAACAAGTGTTGATGGAAGAGACGGGTGTGACGAGCGTCGCTGATCCGCTCGGTGGCGCCTGGTACGTCGAGTCGCTCACCGACGCGATCGAGGCCGAGGCCGAAGAGGTTTTCGCCCGTATTCGAGCCCTGGGCGACGGCGCGACCATGACGTCGGGAATCCTGCGCGGCATCGACGACGGCTGGTTCACCGGTCGTATCGCCGACGCCGCTTTCCGTGAGCACGAAATGGTGCAGTCGGGGGAGCAGCACATCGTCGGCGTCAACGCCTACACCGAAGCGGCCGAACCACCGCTCGAGATTCTGCGAGTTTCGCACGAGGTGGAGCGCGAACAGCGCGAGGTGCTGGCGAAGCGGCGCAGCGAGCGTGACCAAGCCGCCGTCGACGCCGCACTGGCCCGGGTGCGAAACGTCGCCCGCGGCGACGACAATCTGCTCGGGCCGCTGCTCGACGCTGCTCGAGCCGAGGCCACGCTCGGTGAGATGTCCCAGTTGCTGGTCGGCGAGTGGGGCGCCTACTCCGAGCCGCCGCGACTGTGAGCAGAATGCCGCGTCGGAAGTCGGGTGCCGGTAGTCGTCCGGACTGATCGTGACCGATGATGGAGCCATGAGCTACTCGCCGAGGTTCGCGGGCGCTGTCCCGCTCGATGCCCTCGCTCGCCGGCCCGCCGCGCCGTCCGACCCGGGCGCCAGCACATCGGACGCCGTTCCTGCCGCTGATGGTGCGGGCAGCGGGGGTGGCGGCCCGGTCAACGTGATCGACGTCACCGAGGCGTCATTCCAGCAAGACGTCATCGAGCGGTCGATGCAGGTGCCGGTCGTCATCGACTTCTGGGCTTCCTGGTGCGGGCCGTGCAAGCAGCTCAGCCCGATTCTCGAAAAACTTGCCCAGGCGGACGCCGGAACGTGGCTGCTCGCCAAGATCGACTGCGATGCGAACCCGCGGCTGGCAGCGGCGGCGGGTGTGCAAGGGATCCCGGCGGTAAAGGCGATCTGGCAGGGCGGCATCGTCGGCGAGTTCACCGGGGCGGTGCCTGAGCCGGAGCTGCGCGACTGGCTCGATCAGCTCCTCGCCGCCACCGGCGCACAACGGCCCGAAGGTGCTGTCGACGGCGGCGCGGTGCCCGCCCTGGCCGACGATCCGGCTTATGTCGCCGCCGCCGAGGCGTTCGAGCGTGGCGACTACGCGGCGGCCGAGCTGGCCTATCAGGCAATTCTCGCCAACACTCCGAACGAACCGATCGCCGCTGGGGCGCTCGCCGGCGTCCGACTGTTTGCCAGGGCTGAACACCTTGATCCGCAGGCCGTTCGGGCGGCCGCGCTCGCCTCGCCAGACGACATCGATGCACAGTTGGCGGCGTCCGATGTCGACATGCTCGAAGGTCATATCTCGGCAGCTTTCCAGCGACTCGTCGACCTTGTTGCCCGCACGAGCGGCGCCGACCGCGACCGCGCCCGGCTGCATTTGCTCGGTTTGTTCGAGGCCGCCGGTCCCGACGAGCCGGCGATTCCGTCGGCGCGCGCCGCGCTCAGCCGGGCATTGTTCTGATCGCGTGCTGATCACCAATCATGTACTGGCCGGCGCGCTGATCGGATTCGCTGCTCGCCGCCGTCCCTTCGTCGCCGCTCTAGTCGGCTGCGCAAGCCACTTCGTGCTCGACTCGATGCCGCATTGGGGCACGGACGACGAACAGCGATTCAATCGGGTTGCCATCGTCGACGGCATTGGCGGCCTTGCGGTCATCGGCCTCATCGCGCGCACGGTGCCTCGTGCTCGCAGATTCGCAGTACTGGCAGGCATTTTCGGTTCGTGCCTGCCCGATCTCGACAAGCCGGCCGACATGTTCTACAGCCGATCGCCGTTCCCCGAGGTGGTCGACAGATTTCATGCAGCGGTGCAACGCGAGGCGCCGCACCGGCTACCTCAAGAGGTTCGGGTTGCCGGCGCGCTCGCTGCCGCGTTGGCCGCAGCCGTAGCGGTTTCTGGCGTGACCGCGCGATTGCGTCCGCGGCGCTTGGCTTGATACATCGCCGCATCTGCGGCTTCGACGAGTTCTTCGTAGAGCAAGCGACCGTCCCACTGCACGATGCCCGCCGAAAATGTCTGGCCCAGTGGCGTTGACTGTTGCAGTTTGGAGACGACGATCTCGGCGTTCGGGGCCGACGTGTCGGGAAGAACGAGCACGAATTCCTCGCCACCGACGCGCGCGATGATGTCGGTGTCACGCAGTTGGCTACTCCAGGCTGCCGCAGCCGATTTGAGCAGGTGGTCGCCGGCGACGTGCCCGAACTCGTCGTTGAAGGCTTTGAAGTGGTCGAGGTCGAGCATCACGAGCGTGAGTGGCTGCCCGTCGCGGCGGGCCCGGTTCAAACAACTCGTGAGATGAACCTGCAAACGTCGGCGGTTCGGCAAGCCAGTAAGGGGATCTTCGAGCGTCAGGTCGCGTAGACGTGACGACTGCGATTGCAGCTGAGCAATGAGAAAGCCCATGCGCGCGACGACGAGCGCCGTCAGCTGCGCCGAACAGATAGCGATCGCGATGCCGTCAGTGACCTTGCCGCGGATCGCCTCAGCCGCCAGAACTCCCGGTGCCACAAGGGACGCCAGGCTCAAGAACACGAAGAGGGTGCGGCTGGCGCCTTCGCTCGCGTCGCCCTGCTGGGTGTCAAGCTCGCGCGCAGACGGATGCAGCGCTGCGGCCCCGAGAAGCGCATACGCCGCGACGAATACCTCGTTGACTAATGCCTGGGTCTGGTTGTCGGTTGCCCAACCCATCTGATTGATGATGGCCCACATGACGTCGCCGACCAGAAACGACGTCAACATCGCCAGCAACAAACGCACGGTCGGCGTGCGCCAACCCTGTGCCACGAGCACCCGAGCGAGGATCGCGAGCAGCACAAGATCGCCGACAGGGTAGGAAATATTGACCGTGCGGGCAAGGACGGAGTCGGCGACGCCCGCATTCGGTTTGATGAGGTAGATCCAGCACAGCAGGCCCATGCCGACCGTCAGCGTGCTGGCGTCGATGAGCTTCACAGGTCCGCTCAGCGGGTTCCGAGACCGCACGATGATCAGCAGCCCGACTGCCACGCATGGGTAGATCGCGAGATAGAACGCGTCAGCAAGTGTCGGATAGGCGTCGCTTTTCAGAACCTGCACGCTGATCGATTCAGCGATGCCGCCGCTCGCGTTAAGGGCGACGCCGGCGGCGATCCACAGCCAGGCCACCGGAACGCCGCGACCGCTGCGAAATCGCCAGTAGCACGCCGCAGCGGAGCCGTACGCGATCGCAACGTCTAGCCCCGCGTGCGACCATTGCGACGTCAGGAAGAACGGCGCGAGCACAGCGGGCACGGCCCACAAGATCAGGTAAAGCTGCCAGGCAGGCAGCAGTGAGAGCCGTTGCCGAGACTTCGCTTCATCGAGTTGGCGCCGCAGGATCGATACCACGGCCACCTATCGGCCAAGACGTCGCCGCGTTTAGCCCGGTTGTTCGCCCGTCGGCCGCAGCACCCGCAACAGCGGAATGAACACGTGCGCAAGGGGTCCGATGCACAAGGCGTAAACGACGGTGCCTACGCCAACCGACCCGCCGAGCAGGAAACCGATCACGAGCACGGTGATTTCGATGATCGTGCGCACGACGCGGATCGAATGACCGCGCGCCGCCCAGCCGGTCATCAACCCGTCGCGCGGGCCAGGGCCAAGCCCGGCACCGATGTAGCACCCGGTCGC
>JBOGEK010000394.1:0-20510 GCA_050743645.1 Acidothermaceae bacterium | reverse complement strand
GCTCAGGACCTCGTGGGGTTCGCCGTCCGCCACGAGGCCGCCGAGCGCGAGACACACCAGGCGGTCCACGGTCGACAGTAAAGCCCGGACGACGTGTTCGATCCAGACCACCGAGATGCCGCGAGCGTTGACGCTTCGCACGATCGCGACGAGTGCGGCGACCTCGGGATCGGTCAGGCCACCGGCGACCTCGTCGAGAAGAAGGAGCCGTGGCTCGGTGGCGAGGGCGCGCGCGACCTCGAGTCGTTTGCGGGACAGCAGGCCGAGGTTGCCGGCCACCGTGTTGGCGCGCTCGGCCAACCCGGTCTCTTCGAGCGCTTCGAGTGCCGCGTCGACCGCACCGGCGCGCCGCTTCCCACCGCCCTGCTGGGCCGCCACCAGCACGTTCTCGAACACGGTCATGCCGTCGAAGGGTCGCGGCACCTGGAACGTGCGGCTGATGCCCAGCCGACAGCGTGCCGCTGTCGACAGTGTCGTCACGGGCCTGCCGTCGAAGCGCACCTCGCCGGAATCGACCGGCAGGTCGCCGCTGATCATGCCGAACAACGACGTTTTCCCTGCGCCGTTCGGCCCGACGATGCCGAGCGTGGCTCCAGTGGTCAAACTGAACGACAGCTTGTCGGCAACGACGACCTGCCCGAACCGCTTGCTCACGGTGTCGAGTTCGAGCAGGGCCGCCGTCGTCATGGAACGCGGGGATCAGGCGTTGGTGGGGAGCAGGTCGCCCGTCAGCTTCACTGCTGGGTTCGCTGAGTTGTCGACGATCTGCAGGTCATACGGGAACTTATCGGTGCCCTTCTTCCACTGCACGCCCACGGGCTTCATGATGCCGACGCCGGGCACGGGGCCGTGTCCGAAGTCGAGTGGGCCGCACATGCCGCTGTAACTGAGGGTGCGCAGTTGCTGGGCGACCTGCTTACGGTCGTGCGGGTCGTCGGACTTGCTCAGTGCTTCGTACGCCACCTCAAAGAGCGAGTACGTACTGCCCAACGACTGCACCCACTGCTTACCCGTCGACTTGGAGTAGTTGTCGCCCAACTGCTGAGCGGTCGTGCCGTCGAGCGAACTCTTGTACGGCATCGTTGGAGTCCACCACGCGTCGGTTGCAATGTTGATGACGAGGTCGCCGAGTGCTACGACGTCCGCCGGGAAGAGCAGCACCTTGGCGACCGTCGCGAGCTTCGGCTTGTAGCCCTGCTGCGCTGCCTGCTTCCAGAAGACGTTGAAGTCAGGAGGCAGCGGGCCGTTGAGGTAGATGTCGCACTGCTCGTCCTTGAATTTGCTGATCATCGTCGTGAAGTCGGTCACGCCGTCGGTGTACGCGCCGCCGTCAACCCCGGTGTAGCCCTTCGGCGTTATCAGCGGCGGCCAGCCTTGCCGGAAGGCGGTGCCGTCTGCGTCGTTGGGGAACATTTCCGCGACCTTCTTGTCGTTGGGAATGCGGTCCCACATCGGAATGAACGTTTCGCCGAATTCCGCGAGTCCGAAGAAGAACATCGTGGTGTAGGTGAACGTCGTCCCCGGCTTCGCGCCACGACCGAAGTACCACGACTCCCACGGCACGACGGTCGAAACGCAGGGTATGCCTTCAGATTCACAGACCGACGCCACTGGATTCGTGACTTCGGGAGTCGACGTCACCACGATCATGTCGACCTTGTTGTTCGTGATGAGCTGCTTTGCGACCTGCGAGGCGCGGTTCGGGTCGGACTGGCTGTCCATCACGACGATCTCGACGTCGTAGGTCTTGCCGCCGGACTTGATGCCCTTGCTGAACTGCGACGTCTTGCGAATAGCGTCGACGATGTACTTGTCCGACACCGCAAAGCCGGCGAGCTGCCCGGTCAGCGGGCTGATGAGGCCGATCGTGATCTTTTTGCCCGAGCCGCCCGAGCCGCCCTTCAGGCCGCTCGAGCACGCGCTCAGAGCCCAGTTGGTGCCGAGCAGTGTGGCTCCCGCACCCATGCCGCGCAAGACGGTTCGGCGCGAGACGAGCGGGCCAACTGCTGCGGCGCCGCTACCGGTTGTGTCGTCGGGATTGGCGCCTGTCATGCCGTACTCCTTCTCGCGTTTCCACGGGATTCGGGACCCTCCCCGCGGTGTTCGCAATGCGGCGGGGTGTCCGCATGTTGAATAGACACTCTCAACGGTCACAGCATGCGTGTCAAGGATTCGGCCGCCTTGGACAGCATCGATCTGGTTGCGAACTGGCCACTTGCCCCGCAGCGGCAGCCCGCCGTCGTTCCGCCAGGCGCGACTTCTCCGAAAGATGCATTGCGAAGCTTCCTTCTCCCGAGACGGCCGTGCGTGTCCCGCCTGGAGACCACGGCGTTGTCCAGCGCGCGAGCGCGCGCCACTGAGCTGACGCGGCAGTAACGCAGCGGCTTTTACTTGCCCTGCGGAAGATCCGAGAAGGAAATGATAAGGAAACCTGTACATCGGACGGCTGCTGTGTCAGCATTTGCAACCACCGTCGCCTTGGCCGCCGAAGCCAGGCGCAGAGTCTTTAGGCGCCTCGCTGGGCAATTGTCGGAGCCGTTTGCCGTTCACCCGAGGTTCACGCCATCGCGCACCGGTGGGCCGGGCTCTCGGAGAGGGGTTCACATGAAAGCATTTAGAGCAGCGTTGAGTATCGGCCTCATCACGACGGGGGTGCTGACGGTTGGCGCAAGCGCATCCGCAACGCCCCTGCTGGTCACGGGCGAAAGTACCGTCGTGTCCACCGCGGACGGCCCAGCGCCGGCCGTCACGCACGCCACGGGCACACTCGCCGACGGCGCGACGTGGATCGCGGATCTTCCGAGTAACTGGAACGGGACCTTGCTCCTGTTCAGCCACGGGTATGGCCCGCCGGTTGCCGCTGACTCACCCGACCAGGCGGGTGCCAAAGCCGCCCTGCTCAACCGTGGCTACGCGCTCGTCGGCTCGTCGTACGATCCGAACGGGTCATGGTGGGCGTTAGACAGCGCGGTCGGCGACCAGTTCCAGGCGATGGACGCAATGGAATCCGGCGTCCTGCCGCACCAACCGCGGCAGGTGCTCGCCGTCGGTGAGTCCATGGGCGGTCTGATCAGCGCACTGGAGGCCCAGGACGGCGCAGGCAGGATCGATGGCGCGCTCACCACGTGCGGCATCGTCGCCGGCGGGATCAACCTGAATAACTACCAGCTCGACGGCGAATACACCCTCGCCAAGCTGCTGCTGCCCGGTCAGCCGGTACAACTCGTCGGCTTCCAGGGCGCCGGCGATGCGTCGCCAACCGTCGCCGCGCTCTCCGCTGCTGCCGCCGCGGCGCAACAAACAGCCTCCGGCCGCGCACGCCTCGCGCTCGCGATGGCGTTCATCAACGTCCCGTCATGGTCGTCCGAGCAAAATCCACCGCCGCCGGTCAACGACCCGGTAGCGCAGGAGGCCGGACAGTATGCAGTCGAGTTCAGCGACCTATTCGCTATCCCCGGAGTGTTCCCGAACACGCTCGGTTTCATCGAGGGTTCGCGGTACTCCCTGAACCAGGCGGACGGCGGGGGCATCGCGACCTGGACCCGTGGTGTCGACTTCGCTTCACTCTTACGCAACTCGCCGTACGAGAACGAGGTCGAGAAGCTGTACCGAAAGGCTGGCCTGAATCTACGCGACGACCTGGCGACGTTGACCACGAACGCCGACATCGCCGCCGACCCGGCAGCTGTGTATTCCCTCAAGGAAACCTCGGTCCCCACCGGTCACCTTGACGTTCCCGAGCTCGACATGCACACCGTCGCCGACCAGCTGGTACCGGTCCAGCAGGAAAGCTTCTACGCCGAGCAGGTCCGCAGAGCCGGAAGCGGCGAGCTACTCCGCCAGGCCTACGTGGCTAGCGTCGGGCACTGCAATTTCAGCCCTGCTGAACTGGTCGCTGGCGTCCAGGCCGTCAGCCAGCGAATCGCCAGCGGCCACTGGGGATCCGTCGCAGAACCGAAGAAGTTGGAGCAAGTGGCAACCGGGCTCAATCTTGGCGCCGCACGGTTCGTGCAATTCCACCCCGGCAACCTGACCGGCGTAAACGGGCCGTACAACCCGGCCAAGAACTAGTTCTACCGATCGGCCTGGCGGTCACCGCAGAGGTGAACGCCAGGTCGATCACCAAAGGCGCCTGCTCCCGTCCTCGGCACGATCACGTTCTCCATGTTGCAGCGCACACTCACGTCATTTGACGGGTGGTATCGCATCATCGTCGATACAGTCGCAGTCGTGATGGCGGTCTGGATGCGCAAGGGCATGCGGGGGCGAGCCGAACGTTTCGGGCTCCGGCTGTTCCCGGCCGGCTACCTACGTACCGACGAGTCAAACTGACTGGCGCGAAGCGGTCGCCGGCACTGCTGGCGATCGCCGTTTTCTGCGTGGCCGCAAACCTACGGCCTGCCGTTGCCAGCGTCGGACCCGTGCTGAACGACATTCGCGACAGCTTGCATTTGTCGAGTTTGGGACTGTCGTTGCTCACGTCACTGCCCGTCGTGTGCTTCGGATTGCTGGCCCCGCTGGGGCCGTGGCTTTCCCGACGCACCGGTCTGGTCCGGGCGATCGCTTGCTTCCTCGCGCTGATCCTGGTGGGCCTACTGGTGCGAATCGGCCCCGGTGTGGCGACGTTGTTCACCGGAACCCTCGTGATCGCAGCGGGAATCGCGGCTGCGAACGTTCTACTGCCAGCGTTGATCAAACGCGAATTTCCGACTCGCACGGGTCACATGATGGGCGTCTACACGTTGGCGGTTACCGGATCGGCGGCGGCCGGCGCAGGTCTTACTGTTCCCCTCCAGCACGCGCTGGGTGGTAGCTGGCGAGCCGGGCTCGGCAGCTGGGCTGTGCTGGCGGCATTCGCGCTCGTGCTTTGGGCACCGCAGCTCGGGGTCGACCCCGAAGCCAGGGTTGAACGCATCGCTTCCCTCGGGCTCGTGCGCGACCCGGTCGCCTGGATGGTGACGATCTTCTTCGGCCTGCAGTCGATGTCGTTCTACGCCGTGCTCACCTGGTTGCCGACCCTGTTCGAAGACCACGGCCTGAGTGCTGGTGCGGCTGGCGCGCTGCTGTCGTTGAGCGCCCTGGTGCAAACCCCGATCGCCCTCACGATGCCGGCCATCGCAGTGCGCGTCGCGACACCGAGCCGTCTCATCGTCGCGTCGTCGGTCGCGACGGCGCTAGGCCTCATCCCACTTGTCACGGTTCCGATGGCCGCCCCGTACCTGTGGGTCATCATTTTGGGCATCGGCCAAGGTGCCGCGTTCCCGCTCGGACTCACCCTCGTCGTCCTACGAACTCGCACGTCGCATGCGACGCAGCAGCTGTCATCGATGTCACAAGGGATCGGTTACCTGATCGCGGCGGTCGGACCGTTGCTCACGGGTGTGCTGCACGCCGCCACCGGGCACTGGACGCTGCCGTTCGCCATACTCGTGGTGCTGCTGGTACCGCAGACGATCGCTGGTGTAGCGGCCTCCCGGCCGCGATTTGCGGGCGCCTGAAGGTCAGCGCGCAGAATCCTGCTTGGCGAGCACGTCTTGGGCAATCGCGAAGGCACGGTTGGCGGCCGGGACGCCAGCGTAGATGGCCGACTGCAGTAACACTTCACGGATTTCGGCCTCGGTGAGCCCGTTTCGCAAACCGGCCTCGATATGCATCGCCAATTCGTGGTCGTGATGCAGCGCGACGAGCATCGCGATCGTGATGCAACTGCGGGTGCGTCGGTCGAGACCCGGTCGCGACCAGACCTCGCCCCATGCATACCTCGTGATGAAGTCTTGAAAGTCGGCCGTCAGCGGGGTGGCCGATTCGATCGCCCGATCGACGTGCGGGTCGCCGAGAACCTCGCGCCGATTGCGCATTCCCTGGTCGTGCCGCTCGACGTCGTCCATCAGTTCTCTCCGTCGCAAAAGTGATCGATGATGATCCGCGCAAGCTGCTCAGGTTGCTCGACCACGGCGATATGCGCGGCGTGCTCGACGACGACGAAGCGCGCGCCTGGCACGGCGTCGGCAATCACTTTCCCGTGCACCGTCGGTATCGCGAGGTCGTCGGACGCCGATACTACGACCGTCGACGCCTTTACCGACGGCAACTCGGGTCGAAGGTCGAGATCGGCGAGCGCGTCGCAGCAGGCGGCATAGCCTGGTGCCGGTATTGCTACGAGCATCGCCTTGAATTCGTCGACCACAGCGGGGTTTTCGGCAGCAAAATCGGGGGTGAACCAGTGGTCGACGACCTTGTCGACTACCGCAGCCATTCCAGCTGCGCGCACGGTCGCAGCGCGCGCGTGCCAGTTCTCGGGTGCACCGAGATAACCCGAACTGCAGATAACAGCGAGCTTTTCGACCAGGTCGGGCCGATGTGCTGCCAACCAGATGCCCTCCATACCGCCGAGCGAGAGCCCCACGAAGCGAACCTGCGACACACCAAGGTGGTCGAGCAGCGAGGCGACGTCGCCTGCCAGGTCGGCCATTGACCACGGCGCAGGTGGTGACGACGATTCGCCATGCCCCCGGTGGTCGAAACGCAAAACCCGGAATCGCTCAGTCAGTGCAGGCAATAGCTGCTTCCAGACCGCCGTCGTCGTACCGACGGAATTCGCAAGGACGACGAGCGGCGCGTCTGGCACACCATCGATGACGTAGTGCAGATCGGCCTTCACCGTTGGCCGATTTCCCCGTGCAACACATGGGCTGCAAGAGCACGGTCGATGAGTGGTCCGACGGCTCGAAGCGCGGTCGCGGCGTCGAACAGTTCGTCAAGCTGGGCAGCCGAAAAGTAGCCCGCAACTTCGGCGTTAGAGGCCATCAGGTCGTGGAGCGGAACACCTGTCTTTACTGCCTTTTCACAGCAGTCGGCTACGAGCGTTTGCGCGTTGCGGCGACCCAGCGCGGGCATTAAACGGGCCGCGACGTGTTCGGCGAAAAGCAGCCCCTGCGATGCGTCAAGGTTTTCGCGCATGCGCTGCGCATGTACCTCGAGCCCGCTGAGCAGCTTGCCCGTGCGGGCCAGACAGCCGCCAGCGATGCTGAGGAGTTCGCGCAGCGGCTGCCATTCGGCATGCCACGCGCCGGCAGCGCGCTCATTCTCGTGCTGCGCCGCGGCCGTGAACATCGTCGCCAGTAGACCGGGCGCACGGAAAGCCGCTGATCTGATCAGGACTGCGTCGACGGCGTTGTGCTTGTGGGGCAGGGCCGACGAGCCACCGTGACGTTCGCCGCCGGAACCGATCGAACCTTCGGACACTTCAGCGATTTCGGTCTGTGCTAGGCGTTCAACGTCGACCGCCAGCTTGCCGGCGGCTGCGATCAGCGCCGCCGCGGCACACGCAATATCGAGAATGCGCTGCCGGTCGGTGTGCCACGGCACGACCGGCGCATCGAGTTCGAGCAGTGCGGCGAACTCGTCCAACACGGCCGGACCCGCGTCACCAAGCACACCTAAGTTGCCCGCGGCGCCGCCGAGTTGAACCGCGAGCCGGTGGTACAGCACGTCGTGCAGGCGGGCGACCGCATCGTCGAGTGACGCGAGCCAACCCGCTGCCTTCAGGCCGAAGGTGGTGAAACCCGCCTGCTGACCGAGTGTTCGCGCAGCCATCGCGGTGTCGCGATGCCGGTCGACGAGCTGCGCACACTCCCGGGTTGCATCGGCGGCCAACCGCAACAGACCACGACCGAATCGGCGGGTCACCAGCATCAGCGCGGTATCGAGAATGTCTTGACTCGTTGTGCCGTAGTGCACCCAGGGCCGCGCACGGTCGGGCAGCTCAGCCGCCAATGCCCGCACGAGCGGCACTACAGGATTGCCCGATGCCTGAGCCTCGACGCCGATCCGGTCGACGTCGATCACGCCGCCGTCGGCGGCGCTCCGCTCACACGTCGCTGCGATAGCGCTCGCGGCCTCGGCGGGAATAACGCCTGCTGCTGATTCTGCCTGTGCCAGCGCAGACTCGGCATCGAGCATCGCGCGAAGTAGCGCCTCGTCCGACAACTCGCGTTCGGTATCGGGCGAGACGAAGAGCGGGCCCAACAAGCCGGCGTGCCCCGACGAGCCCTCAGACTTCGAAGAAGGCTGTTTCATGTGCCCCCTGCAAGTAGATGTCGAACCTCAGGCTTCCGTCGTCACACGCCGAGGCGACAAGTGACGAGCGTAGCCGCGCGTCATCGATACTCGCGAGCACCGGGTCGACCTCGTTCGCCGTTTGCTCGTCGGGGAAGTAGATGCGCGTCACGACCCGGTCGAGGAGTCCGCGGGCGAACACCGAGACGTCGATGTGCGGCGCCTCGGTCGGTCCGTCGGGCGACGGCAACGGGCCTGGCTTGACCGTAAGGATCGCGAAGCTCCCGTCGGCCTCGGTGGCAGCGCGTCCGAAGCCTCGAAACCCTGTAGTTGCAGGCTTTGCGGCCCCGCGAGGGTCGTCGGGGTGGTCGAACCGACCGTTGGGATCTGCCTGCCACGTTTCGATGAGTCCGTCGGGCACAGCTTGCTCGGCACCGTCGAAAAGCTTGCCCCGCAGCCAGAACGCCCCAGGCGTGTCTTCGGGCACGACGAATGGCCCATCTGGCCACGGCAGTGCGATGTGCAGGAACGGACCGACGGTCTGCGACGGCGTGCAGCCTAGGCGCTCACTCATCGTCGTCACCTTCTTCGAACAGCGTGCGGTCGGCGCCTCGCAACACGATGTCGAACTCGAAGCCGAGCGCCCACTCAGCTTGGGTTGCCTCATGGTCGTAGCGCGCAATCATTCGCTGGCGCACGGACTCGTCGCGTACCGAGTTGAAAATCGGGTCCTGGAAGAAGAGTGGGTCATCTGGAAAGTACATCTGGGTCACCAATCGCTGCGTAAAGGCGCGGCCGAACAGCGAAAAGTGGATGTGTGCGGGTCGCCACGCGTTGTCACTGTTGTGCCAGGGATACGCGCCGGGCTTGATGGTGACGAACTGGTACCGGCCGCGATCGTCGGTAAGCGTTCGGCCCACGCCGTCAAAGTTCGGGTCGAGTGGACACGGCCAATTATCGACGACATGGCGGTACCGACCACCCGCATTCGTCTGCCAGATCTCGATCAGGGTCGCCGGGATTGGCCGACCGTCCTCGTCGACAACACGACCGTGCACGATGATGCGTTGCCCTTGCGGTTCGTCGTCGTGCTGACGGGTGAGGTCATTGTCGAGCGTGCCGAGGCGCCCTTCGCCGAGCAGCGGGCCGGTGATCTCGGTGAGCCGTTGCGGCAAATCCGTGGGCGTGAAAAGCGGGTGCCGCAGTTGGGTACCTCGATAGTCGGGTGAGTCGAGCAGCGGGTGCACCCCGGAGAGTCGCGGGTAATGCGGCAATACCAAGCCGCCGGTACGAAAACTCGCCTCGGTCACGTCGACTGCCCTTCGACTTCGATGACGACGGCCAGCCCTTGGCCGACGCCGATGCAAATCGCGGCGAGCCCGAACCCGCCGCCCCGTCTGCGCACCTCCCACACCAGCGTCGACAGGATTCGCGATCCCGACGAACCGAGCGGATGCCCCAGCGCGAGCGCGCCGCCATTCACGTTGACCTTTTCGGGGTCGAGTTCGGGCCATTCGGCCAAGCACGCCAGCGACTGTGCCGCAAAGGCCTCGTTCAGCTCGACGGCCTTCAGCTCGGACCAGCCGACGCCGGCTCGTTTCAACGCGACTCTGGCCGCTTCGACCGGCGCGATGCCGAACACCTGCGGGTCGACCGCCGCCACCGCGCGTGACGCAATGCGGGCGAGCGGCTCGCGGCCGCACGCACGCAAACCGTCGGCGTCGCCGAGCAGCAGCGCAGACGCACCATCGTTCAGGGGAGATGAGTTGCCCGCAGTGACCGTTCCTCCATCGCGAAACGCCGGCTTCAGCTTCGCGAGCGCCTCCGCGGTCGTGTCGGCGCGAATCGACTCGTCGCGGTCAAGCCGGACGCCGGGCACAGCCACGACCTCGTCGTCGAAGGCCCCGGCTGACCACGCGGCATCGGCCCGCTGGTGGCTTCGCAATGCGAACGCGTCCTGGCTCTCGCGACTGATGCGGTATCGGTCGGCGAGAAGTTCGGCGCTGCCCCCGAGAGCGATGGTCCACTCCTTTGGCATTGCCGGATTGACCATGCGCCAGCCGAGGGTCGTCGAGTACGCCGTCTCATTTCCGCGCGGGAACCCCTTGTCAGGCTTGGGGAATACCCATGGCGCTCGGCTCATCGACTCGACGCCGCCCGCGATGCACACTGACGCATCACCTAGCGCAATTGCCCGTGACGCCTCAATGACGGCTTCGAGTCCCGAACCGCACAGCCGGTTGACCGTTGCAGCAGGCACCGAGGTTGGCAACCCAGCGAGCAACACTGCCATTCGACCCACGTTGCGGTTGTCCTCACCGGCGCCGTTGGCGTCGCCGAAAAGCACGTCGTCGACCCGGGCCGGATCGAGCGCGCTGCTTCGCTCGACGAGCGCACGTATCACGACGGCAGCCAGGTCGTCAGGACGCACACCGGCGAGTGCGCCGCCGTGCTTACCGACGGGTGTGCGCACTGCGTCGACGATGTAGACCTCGGCGGTCATGCAGGGCTCTTCGTCGATTCGAGACTGCGCAGCGTCTGCAATTCGTGTGCCGTCGGCGGCTCCGTCGTCAGCAGGTTCGGCGCAACGACAAGCGGCCAACCGGTAGCCGCTCGCGCCTGCTCAACGGTTGCGCCTGGATGCAGCCGGGTGAGCGTGAGCTCACGTGTTTCGGCGTCCGGCTCGAGAATTCCGATGTCGGTAATGACCGTGCGAGGTCCGGCTCCGCGCAATCCCAAACGAACTCGATCGTCAGCGCCAGAGCCGTATCCGACCGAGGTGACGAAATCGAGACGGTCGACGAAAGTGCGCAAACTTTGCCGGACGACGATAACCACCTCCTTGCAAGACGCTGCGATTTCAGGCGCTCCGCCCGCGCCGGGCAACCGGACCTTGGGTTTTTCGTAGCTGCCACCGACAATTGTCGTGTTGATATTGGCAAACCGATCGAGTTGGGCGGCGCCGAGGAAGCCGATATCAATGCGTCCGGGCTGCAACCAGTAGTTGAAAACCTCGGCTACGCTGACCACCGCGTCGGCATCGTCAGCGAGAATGCCGTCCCCGATCGACAGCGGTAGGCGTGCCGGCTTCGCACCGAGACAGCCGGATTCGTAGACAAGCACGAGCCCCGGGGCGTGTGTCGCGCGCGCGAGATTCGCCGCCGTGCTGGGCAACCCGATGCCGACGAAACATGCAGCGCCATCGTGCAATTGCCGTGCGGCGGCGACAGTCATCATCTCGTCGGCTGTCCACTCGGTAACGCCCTCGCCGGTGATGACCTCGCTCGTCATGAGAGCGCCGCCGCTCGCGTCGGATCGACGTTCATCACGTGTTCTTCCATCCACGCGAGGAAGTTGTCCCGATCGCGACTCACGGCGTCCCACCGCATGTAGAAGTCGTTATCACGCACCGAATACCCGTGCGCATACGAAGGATGCGCACCGGCAGGCACCTCGACGACCACCGTCACCGCCCAGCCCGGCAACATCACCTGACCAGCCACCGGATCGAGTTGGTCAACGATTTCTTCGACCGTGACGAGCGAGCGCTTCGATGCCAGCACCGCCTCCTTCTGCACACCGGTGATGCCCCACATCTGCACGTTGCCTTTTCGATCGGCGCGCTGCGCGTGGACGATCGCGACGTCGGGGCACAGGGCCGGCACCGCGGTCAACACCTCGCCGGTGAACGGGCAGACGATCGATGCGATGTTCTCGGTATGGCTCGGCAGGTCGGTACCGGTATAACCACGTAGGACGGCGAAGGGCAGCCCCGACGCACCGGCTACGTAACGGTTCGCCATGCCCGCATGACTGTGCTCCTCGAGTTTGAGCGGCCGGGGCCAGCCGTTCTCGACGGCGTCTCGAAAGCGGTGCAGCGATCCCACTCCAGGATTGCCGCCCCAGGAGAAGATCAGCTCGCGCGCACAGCCCATACCGATGAGCTGGTCGTAGATCACGTCGGGCGTCATACGCACAAGAGTGAGGTCGCGCCGCTCCTGGCGGATGATCTCGTGCGCAGCGGCGAACGGGATCAGGTGAGTGAACCCCTCCATCGCCACGACGTCGCCGTCGCGTACCAGCGACGACACCGCCTGCCGCAACGAACTGATCTCGGCCATCTACCGGCCTTCCCGGCTTCGAGCCCGCGCCGCCGAGGCCGAAACTGTTCTTCCGATGGCGGGTCGCCTCTGTGCGAGCTGCGGACTATCGTACTCACAGCGAACGTACCGACGCAGGCAGACGTCGTCAACAGAGCGGGAGGAGCGGCCGTGCGTACCCAAGTCGCGATCGTCGGTGCCGGTCCGGCCGGGCTGATCCTGTCGCATCTGCTCCACCTGCGCGGCGTCGACTCGGTCGTGCTCGAACGGCAGACTCGCGAGCACATCGAGGCGCGGGTACGCGCCGGCGTTCTCGAACAAGGGACGGTCGATCTGCTCGACGCCTCGGGTTTGGGCGTTCGCATGCACGAGGCCGGCATGGTGCACGACGGGATCGAGTTGCGCTTCGACCGAAGCCATCACCGCATCGACTTCCATGAACTCACCGGCGGCGCATCGATCATGCTCTACGGGCAGCAGGAGGTCGTGAAAGACCTGGTCGGTGCGCGACTGGGGGCGGGCGGCGACGTGCGCTTCGAGGTATCGGGGGTGCAGCTCGACGGCATCGACACCGACGCCCCCGTCATCGGCTTCGAACACGGTGGTGGCGACCACGAACTGCAATGCGATTTCATCGCCGGATGCGACGGCTTCCACGGCGTCTGCCGCGACGCCATTCCGCCGAGCAAGCTCACCACTTATCAGCGCGATTATCCGTTCGGGTGGCTCGGCATCCTGGCCAGCGCCCCGCCGTCCGCCGACGAGCTCGTCTACACCTATACAGATCGCGGTTTCGCGCTGCTCAGCATGCGGTCGCCGCACGTCAGCCGCCTCTACCTGCAGGTCGAGCCCACCGAAGACCTTGCGAACTGGCCCGACAACCGGATCTGGGACGAGTTGCATACGCGGCTCGCCACCGACGACGGATGGGCGTTGACCGAGGGACCGATGCTCGAAAAGGGCATCACCGCGATGCGCAGCTTCGTCGTCGAGCCGATGCGATACGGCCGGCTGTTTCTTGCGGGCGACGCCGCCCACATCGTGCCGCCGACCGGCGCCAAAGGCATGAACCTTGCGATCGCGGACGTCGCAGTGCTGGCTGAGGCGCTCGGCGAGTGGTACGGCTCGGGCAGCGACACGGCACTCGACGCGTACTCGGCAACCGCGCTACGAAGAGTCTGGCGTGCGCAGCACTTCTCGTGGTGGATGACATCGATGCTGCACCGGTTCAACGACAACGACCCGTACCAAGCGCAACTCCAGCTCTCGCAGCTGCGCTACACGGTCGCGTCGCGCGCGGCCGCCACCAGCCTCGCCGAAAACTATGTCGGCCTGCCTCAGCTGCCGAAGGATTAGGGCGACGCGGTAGTCGATCGCACGACGAGGTGCGAGCCGAGGCTTTCGCGCACGTTGTTCCCGCCACCTCCTGAGATGGCGTCGAGTAACAGACGAACGGCACGCTGCCCGGCCTCCGCGCAACGCAAAGAAATAGTGGTCATCGGTGGATACGTGGTCGCAGCAAGCACATCGTCACAGCCGATCACACTGAAATCGGCGGGCACACGCACACCTACCGCCGCCATGCCCGCCAGAATGCCGTGGGCCACTGCATCGTCGAACGCGATCGCTGCCGTCGCCTTGCTCGCGAGGAGGCCACCGACTGTCGCTTCGGCGCCCTCGTAGGTTGCCGGACGAGCGCGAAACATATCGACGCGCATGCGATGCGCCGCTGCGGCAGTCGACACTGCCCGGTGCCGCTGTCGGTCTGACCACGACGTGGAAGGCCCACCCACGTAGGCAATCTTGCGGTGACCGAGCTCGTGCAGATGCGCGACCGCCTGCGCGACACCCTCGCGCGCATCGATGAGTACCCGCCGAATACCGGTGACGTCGCGGTTCACCAAGACGATCGGGCACCGCTTTGCGTGCTCAATCAAAGCGGACGACGCCAGCCGCGACGACGCCAGCACAAAGCCGTCGACCTGGGGCATGAACCGGGTGATCAGTCGACTCTCGTGAGCAGGCTGTTCGGCGGAATCACCTAGCAGCACACAATAATTCTGGTCGTCAGCACCGACCTGCGCGGCGCGGATGAGCGGCGGAAAGAAGGGATTTGCGATGTCGGGAACGATGAGAGCGATGTTGCCATTTCGCCCGGTCGAGAGAGCTCGTGCCGCATGATTCGGCGCATACCCCATGCGCTGCGCCACGCCGAGCACCCGTGCGACGGTCTCGGGCCGGAGCACCTCGGGACGCGTGAACGCGCGCGACACGGTCGACCGCGAGATGCCCAATTCTTCGGCGATAACGGTAAGAGTGGGCACGGATCGCGGCGACTTATGAATCATGAGTTGATCGCGCGTGATCGGCACGCTGCCACCATACAAGCCGGCGGTCGCGGCCGAAGACGGAACATGATGGGCGCTACTGAGGCGACAGCAACGACGCTGATCCGGCGTCGAGATACAAGCGCGCCGAAAATGCCGTTCGCAAGATGGACGCCGGACAGTTCGGCGACACAGGGCCTTCTAGGGCTGTCTTCACCGCCGCCGCCTTACGCGTTTCGGGCACGATGCCGAATATGTGCCTCGGTCTCAAAAGTGCCGGAATCGTCAGCGACAACGCGTGCGAAGGTACCTGCGCCAGGCTCGGAAAGTGGCCCTCCTGCCATTGCTGACGCCGGCACGCGGCGTCGAGTTCGACGGAATGCACGAGATCAGCAGTCCCGAAGTCGGCAGGCGGGTCATTGAACGCGAGATGGCCATTTTCGCCGATGCCTAGAACACAAATCTCCGGATCGAACTGCTTCAACAGCGCCGAATACCGATCGGCTTCATCCTGCGGGTCGGCGGCATCACCCGCGAGCTGATGAAAACCTGCGGGATGAACATGGCGCACAAGGTGTTCGTCGAGAAACCTGCGAAAGCTGGCCGGATGATCGCCGGGCATGCCGAGATACTCGTCCATGTGCAAGACATGCATCCGGGCCCACTCGATGTCGTCCCTCGCGCATAGCGCGCGCAAGAATGGCAGTTGCGAATTGGCGGACGCGAAGACGACCGCGAGCTCAGCTTGCGTGTCGAGTTCGGCGCGCGCTGCGTCGGCGAAGTCAGCTGCGGCAGCCGCACCGAGGGCCGCCGCAGAATCATAGATCCGGGTCACGAGGTGCCCGTCGGTGCGTTCACCTAAGAGGCGAGCTGGGAGTTCGGCAGGCGATTCCGAAGGCAGCACACGATCCTCCCCCGCGGATGAGCCGGTGGGTGTCATTTCTCGTTGCGCTCCTGTCGCTCCAGTGCTGCGATTGCTTGCAATGCTGCCTCAACGAGTAATTCGCCGGCCTCGGGCGCGAAGGCCGCCGGCGCGCCGTACCCGATATGTGCCTGCATGACTTCATATCCGCCTTCGGGGTAGGCGGATCTGTGCGGCACGTAACCGGGAACGCCGTTGGCATAACCGATCACGACGACATTCGGCGCGCTCCGGCGGCGGATGTCGAGGGCAAACTCGACGAATGGCTCGCCGGGTAGCCCTACGACGACGATGTCGCCCCACCGCATGCCGGTCACATCGAGTGCGACACCACGCGGGTGTGGTGCGCTCGCCGCCGTCCGTTCTGCCCAAGCTGCCGACCGCAGCAGCCGGTCGCGCTCGGCCGCCGCGGTGTCCGTGCTGGTGCCGGGGCCGGTGCCGGTGGATGCCGCCTCGCCGCGCCAGGCAAGCGCCTTGGCCCGAAACGCATCGGGCTCGTCGACCGGCAACCACGGCGCCTCGACACTGACCGTGACGGCATTGACCTGCGGGCGGCCGTTGTTGGCAGGTGCTGTAGCACTAGGAGTGCCGCGCGGACCGGCCGCATGTTCGCTCGCTTGTATAGCGGCGCCAGCGATTGCTCGACCGAGCCTGGTCATCTCAGCGAACGTGCGCACGTCACTGGGCTGGGTCGAGAAACTGTCTTCAGCGCGGTGACCGGTATTGATCTGACCCGCGCATCCGGTGGCGAAAAGCGCGATCGCATCGGGGTAGGTCGCCTCGAGTGCACGCACCACCGCACCGGGATAATCGGCCGTGATCAGTCGGTTGTCGGGGCCGAGCGTCACCGGGTGGCAGGCGTAGCTGCAGAGCATTCCGACGACCTTGCCGCTCGAATCTTCAATGCGCACCGTCTGCACCGTTGGGTCGATCACCCCACCCGGACGTCGACGATTCTTACCTACCGTCGGCTCGTCGCCGAAGTTCAGCACCATGCGTGCGGGTGTCAGATTCTGGGCAGCCGCCACGGCGCTCGATACAGCGCGCTGACACAGCGTCGTTGCATAGTCACGTATTTCGACCGACTCGTTGCCCCTCTCATCGGTTGCGGGGCCGCCATGCGTGTGAATGGTCGCAACCATCACTGCACTTGTCGGCACGCCCAGCTCCGTTTCGATACGGTGACGAATCTCCGACGCAAGGCCAGGCGGGATGCTGACGACGTCGAGAACCACGAGAACTGTCGTCACACCAGCAGGTTCGACATCGCTGACCACCAACGCGCGCGCGTACAGCGGGTCGTGTACCCCGGTCGCCGGCAGCGTCCGGGCAGCGAATCCAGCCATCGGCACCGTGAGCGGCGGCGTGATCTCAACCTTGCTCAGACCAACCTTGATACCCGAACTCACAGCCGCCTCCCGATCGGTGCATTGCTGGTCTGGTGCACGACGACACCGGCGACGATCGTGGCGACAACGTCGACCGCTGCGCGCGTGGGCTGCATCTGCACCAGGGTGAGATCTGCCGATTCGCCGGGGCTGACCGGCGAACGCCTCACATTGGAGGGCAGCAGGTGGGCGGGATTGATCGAGGCCATCGCTACTGCTTCGGCGAACGCGACGCCAGCACCGAACACGGCCCAGGCCAAGCATTCGCGAAGGTTGCGCACCGCTCCCGCCAGCAACGTGGTGCCCGAGAGCGCGAGCCGCCCGTCTTCGGTCAGGTCGACCGGCAGGCCAGTCGGTCCGGAGTAGTGGCCCGGAGGGTTTCCAGCAATCGCAACGCTGTCGCTGACGAGAATGGAACGACTCGTTCCTTTGGCCCGCAACATAGCCGTCAAGGTCGAGGGCGGTAGATGATGACCGTCGGCGATGAAGCTGGCCATCAATCGGTCCTCGGCGAGTTGTTCCCATATGTAGTTAGGATGTCGAGCAAGCAGCGCGTGGGCGCCATTGCCGAGGTGTGTCGAGAGCTTTGCGCCTGCATCGACAGCACGGCGGACGTCGTCAGGCGTCGCACTTGTGTGGCCGATCGCCGCCACGACGCCCCGACTAGAAATGGTCTCGATGTAAGCCGTCGAGCCCGGCAACTCGGGTGCCAGCGTGACAATGCCGACGATGTTGTCGCTGGCACGCTGCCAGCGGTCGAACTCGGCTAGATCGGGGGCTCGTAGGAATCGACTGTCGTGTGCTCCACGCGGCCCATCGTCGGCGCTGAGGTATGGGCCTTCGACGTGCGCGCACGGAATTGCCTTTGCCACAAGGGGATCAGCCTTGCGGGCGGTCGAGATCGCCCGGAGTGACGCGACGATCCGTTCCTCGGGCCCAGTGGTAACGGTCGGGCAGACAGCCGTGATCCCCTCGGCCCACAACGCGGCGACGAACTCGTGAATGGTGTGCGCGTCGACGTCGACCGCCCGCACGTCGTGCCCTGCGTAGCCGTTGTTCTGGATGTCGACGAAGCCAGGACATATCCACACGTCGCTGGTCGTGTCGAGATCGACGAGGTCGGTGATGGTGCCGTGCTCGATCGTCAACCGAACGGTGCGATCGGTGCCCGGGAGTCGACCGATGACGTCCATTTCGTGGGAGCCTCGAAGTCCGCGCTCAGAGGTGCTTGATACGGCCACGAAACCGTGCACGGAATCGAGCGTTGGCTTCGTCGCCGCCAGGAGCGTTGCCGCTGCGGAAGACCGGAACCTCGACGCCTCGGGCGGCGAGAATCGACAAGGCCTCAACCACGATCGAGTTCAGCAGGAACGCGTTCGCAAATGTCGAGATCGGGCCGGTGAGTTCGTCGACCCCGTCGATCCGAAGGATCGCGTCGCCGATCGGTACCTTGCTATCGACCGACACGTCGACGATGTCGTGCAGGTTGAGTTTCGAGGGGTGCCGCGCAGGGTGGTCGGGCGCTGTTTCCGATGCGTGTCGCACCGAACTCACTCCGATCGTCGTCGCACCAAGCTCTTTCGCGCGCAGTGCCGCATCGATCAACGCAGAGTTGATGCCGTAGGCGTTGACCAAGATGAGCAGGTCACCTTCACCGACGCCGTACTCGTTGATCACGATGCGGCCATAGCCGGGCAACCGCTCGATGTGCTTGGAGTACTGGCCCCCCGAGCTCAGCATCGTGCCGAGGTCGAGGATCGCACTCACGTGCATCAGCCCGCCCGCACGGCTGAATATCTCTTGCGCCGCAAGGTTCGAGTGACCGCCAGGCCCGTAGACGTAGACCAGACGGTCGGCCATGATCTGGTCGGCAACCAGCTTCGCGGCTTCTCTCACCGCCGACATCGACTCGTTGTGCAGCGTCGTGAGATGTTCGACGACCGCCTCGTAGTAGCGGGTTGTGGCCGTTACCGCTGTCACATCTGCTACCTCTGTCACATCTGCTGCCTGTGTCACATCAGCCTGCTGGCTCGACATGGCTCACCTTCCTTCACAAGAGGCCAGTGGTCTGACCAGGATTCAAATGTTCCATGCATGACTGCGCGTCGGCAACCCTTCTTGGCGAATACTATGCGACCGGTTGCACAAATCACTCGGGAGCCTCGGCCGCGAAGGCGATCCGCGGGATCGAGGCAAGCAGCGTTCGCGTGTAGGCATCGTGCGGGTCCGAGAACACGCGCTCGACCGAACCGCTCTCGACAACCTTTCCTTGGTGCATCACCAACACACGTTCGCAAAGTTGGCGAACCACGGCGAGGTCGTGGCTGATGAACAGCACCGTGAGCTCCAACTCGCGACGCAGGCGAATCAACAAGTTCAAGATGTCCGCCTGGATCGATACGTCGAGCGCCGACACCACCTCGTCAGCCAGCAGAATCTCCGGTTGCAGCGCAAGCGCGCGGGCAATACTGACCCGCTGCCGCTGCCCGCCCGACAATGCCTGCGGGTACGCGTCGAGATAGTCGGGCGAGAGCCCGACAGCATCGAGAAGCTCCCCGCACCTCGCGCGGATTCGGTTGCGCGGCACCAGCCGGTGCACTGCCAGCAGTTCACCCAGCACACTGCCGACCTTCATCGCCGGGTTGAGCGCCGAGTACGGGTCCTGAAAGACCAGTTGAATGCGGCGCTTTCGGGCCCGATCGTCGTGTGGTCCGAGCGACTGACCTTCGATCAGTACCCGGCCGGAGTCGGCCTTTTGCAGGCCGACGATCGTGCGCACGAGCGTCGACTTGCCGCACCCGGAGTCACCGACGATGCCGACGCACTCGCCGCGCGCGACAGCCAGGCTCACGCCGTCGACTGCTACCACGCGCCCGTGCCTGCCCCGGCCACTCACGCCGCGATTTGCCCCGCGGTTAGGGAAAGTCACCCGCACCTCATCGAGTTCGACCATCGGAACGTTCACCGCACAACCCCACTCTGCTCGCCAGTCACCGCACCTGGCTCCTCGGTCACCGCACCTGGCTCGTCGGTCACCGGAAGTGGTGCGCCACCATAGATACACGCCGAACGGCGACCGTTGCCGACGTCCTTCAGGTCGTACGGCAAGGTGACGCACGCGTCTTGCGCCACTGGGCACCGCGGATGAAAGCGACAACCAGTGGGCGGGTGCAGCCGATCCGGCGGAAGGCCGCCGATCGATAGCGGCGCGACGCGTGGTCCATCGACGGGTGGCAGAGATCGCAAGAGTGCCCAGGTGTAAACGTGACGTGGGCTCGAGATCACCTGTCGCGCAAGCCCAGTCTCGACGAACTGCCCTGCATACATCACGTTGACGAAGTCGCACAGCTCGCTGACGACGGCGAGATCGTGACTCACGAAGAGCAGCGCGACGCCGCGATCGAGGCAGATCCTTCGTAGCAGGTCGATGATTTTCTTCTGCAATGTCACGTCAAGCGCCGTCGTTGGCTCGTCGCACAGGATGATTTTCGGATCGCAGGCAAGCGCCATGGCGATCAGTGCACGCTGCCGCATGCCCCCCGACAGTTCGTGCGGGTAACGGCGCGCGACCTCCGCTGCATCAGGGATTCCGACCTCCGTCAGCAGTTCGATCGCCCTGGCCCGAGCAGCCGGACGCCGCAGCCCGTAATGCACGATCGGACCTTCGGCGATCTGCGCACCGATCCTGCGCACCGGATTCAACGCGGTCATAGGG
>JBOGEK010000393.1:0-1510 GCA_050743645.1 Acidothermaceae bacterium | reverse complement strand
ACGGCGAGACCGCGTCGGCCCGGATCGAAGGCATGAGCTCGCCACGCCTGGATGACCTTGGCGGCGAGACTAGCTGGCTTTGCCGCGGCACGAGCCGGCTTGGCCGCGACGCCAGCGGGGCGTGCCGATGCCGACGCGCCGACGTTGGGTAGCCACGGCGAGGCGGTGGTGCCAATCGGACCGAGGGGCGCGGGCGTGGTTGGCGGCACAGATCCTGCGCGCAATCGTTCGAGCCGATCCAGGACCGAGGCGAGCTCTCGCGGGTCTGACCTGCGTCGCGGCATCGGCACATCACGACGCTAGGCAAGCGACCCGCCGTCGCCGGGCTTTCGTCGCGGCCTTGTGGAAACCGTTCGGCCGCGGTGTGGACGTCCGCGGACAACGCGCTTACAGGACGGGCTTGCAGATCACCACGCCGAGCATGCCAGGACCGGTATGCGCGCCGACGACGGCACCGACCTCGCTGGTGGTCAGTTCTTCGACTTTTTCGAGACGCAGGTCGAGTGCCTGCGCAAACGTCTCGGCGCGCGTCTGCGCCTGCAGATGATGAACCGCGACCCGCACCGGATCGTCGCCCGCGGCCGCAACGGCGATCTCCTCGAGACGAGCGATCGCCTTCGTAGCGGTGCGCACTCGCTCGAGCGGTTGGATCCGTCCGTCCCGCACGCACAACAGCGGTTTCACGGCGAGCGCAGATCCGAGCAGTGCCTGCGCGGTTCCAATCCGGCCACCGCGGCGTAAGAACTCCAGCGTGTCGACGTAGAAGAACGTCTGGGTTGCTTCGAGCGTGCGACTCGTCGCATCGACGACGGCGTCGGCATCGACGACACCGCCGGCACTGCCGGCCTCAGCTGCCACCTGAGCAGCGGCGAGCACCGCGAAACCCATGCCCATCGCCACCGACCGCGAATCGACGACGCGAATGTCGCCGCCGACATCGGACGCCGCCAACCTGGCGGCGTCGATCGTCCCCGACATCGCGGCCGACAGATGCACCGACACGATCGACTTCGCGCCTCCGGCGAACGCTTCGCGATAGGTCGCAGCGAAAAGGCTCGGCGACGGCCGCGAGGTGCTGACTGTCTGGCCGCGGGTCAAGCCGGCTGCCACTTCGTCTGATGCGATCTCGGTGCCTTCAACGCGCACCAGACCGCCGACGATCACCTGTAGCGGCACCACCCGAATGTTCAGCGACTCGGCGGCACCCGTCGGAAGGTAGGCGGTCGAGTCGGTGACGATCGCGACCGCCGGCCCCTGACGGCCACTGCGGCCACTGCGACCATTGCGACCAGTGCGCGCGCGTGGCATGCAGCGGACCCTAGCTTGACGGACGCCGTGTTGACCATCGCCGGTTGAAGGCCTCAGACCACCACGTTGACGAGCTTGGGCGCGCGCACCACCACGTTGCGAACGTCACGGCCGTCGATCGCAGAGACTACGGCCACCGCCGACAAGGCCAGTTCGCGCAAGCTCGCCTCGTCGATTGAGGGTGGCACGTCGAGCCGCTCAC
>JBOGEK010000392.1:0-7953 GCA_050743645.1 Acidothermaceae bacterium | reverse complement strand
ATTCCCGGCCCGCCACGCGACAGCACCGAATAATCGGAGCCCGCTGTCGTGGCGGTAGCGAGCCCCTCGTCGGGGAAGACCGCTACGGAGCACTGTTGGCCGATCATCCGGCTCGCCAGCCCGGTAGTCGGCTAAGCCAAGCGATGTGGAGCGTGCATGCCACTGCTCGAGGTCGAAGACCTCTCAGTTTCGTTCAACACCCCGGACGGCGTCGTCAAGGCTGTTCGCAGCGTCTCGTTCTCCATTGACGCCGGAAAGACGCTTGGCATCGTCGGCGAATCCGGCTCCGGGAAAAGCGTCTCGACGCAGACGATCATGGGCCTGACCCGGGGCGCCTCGATCAGTGGTCGCGCGTTCTTCGAAGGCACCGATCTGTTCTCGATGTCGCCGCGCGAAATGCAGCACGTGCGCGGGGCTGAGATCGCGATGATCTTCCAGGATCCGCTTTCCAGCTTGCACCCCTATTACCGCGTGGGCTGGCAAATCGTGGAGATGCTTCGCGCCCACGACAAGTCCATCTCGAAGCATGCGGCACGGTCACGTGCGATCGACTTACTTCGGTTGGTCGGAATCTCGCGCCCCGAGACTCGCGTCGACGACTTTCCACACCAGTTCTCCGGCGGAATGCGGCAGCGCGCGATGATCGCCATGGCGATGGCGCTGAACCCGAAGTTGCTGATTGCCGACGAGCCGACCACCGCGCTCGATGTCACCGTGCAGGCACAGGTGCTCGAGGTGATGAAGCGGCTCCAGGAGGAATTCGGTACCGCGATCATCATGATCACGCACGACCTCGGCGTGATCGCGGATCTCGCCGATGACATTTTGGTCATGTACGCAGGTGGCATGGCGGAAAGGGCCGGCCAGAACGACCTCTTCTATGCCTATCACCATCCCTACACCGAGGGCCTGCTGCAGTCCCTTCCCGGCTACGGCGACGATCGTCAGCGGCTTGTTCCGATCAGTGGTCAGCCACCAAGCTTGATCAACCTGCCGTCAGGCTGTCCGTTCCATCCCCGCTGCCCGTACGTGATGGACGTCTGCATTACCGATGTGCCTCCGATGTTCGACGTTGCCGGTGGGGGCCCGCATACCTCGGCGTGCTGGCTGCCAACCGATCCGGGCGAGCGGGCGGCCGCTCGCGCGGAGCTGGCGGCACGCCCGAGCGGCTTACAGCCGGCCGATGCGACGGGTGAAGCATGAGCGCTGAAGTGAACGGCGGCACCCGGCGCAAGCATGAGTTGTCCGACGGCGACGTGCTGGTCCGGTTGGAGAATGTCGTCAAGTACTTCCCGGTGCAGTCGACATCGCTGTTTCGCCCGAGCCGCGAGCACGTGCATGCGGTCGATGGCGTCGATCTCGAGATCCGACGTGGCGAAACCCTCGGCCTGGTTGGTGAAACCGGCTGCGGCAAGTCGACGCTAGCGCGCTGCGTGACCCGCCTGTTCGACATCACCTCGGGCCGCATCACCTTCGATGGAGCCGACATCACGTCGTTGTCGCGGCGGGCCATGCGCCCCTTCCGCCGCGACGTCCAGATGATCTTCCAGGACCCATACGGCTCACTGAACCCGCGCCGCCGGGTGGGCTCGATCATCGCCGACCCACTGGTGATCCACGGCTTGGGGGATTCACGAGCCGAACGCAAGCGGATAGTGCAGGAATCGATGGAACTGGTTGGGCTCAATCCTGAGCATTACAACCGGTTCCCGGCGGAATTCTCCGGTGGCCAGCGGCAACGCATCGGTGTCGCGCGCGCACTTGCCTTGCGCCCGAAGCTCATCGTCTGCGACGAGCCGGTGTCGGCTCTCGACGTGTCGATCCAGGCTCAGATCGTCAACCTGTTGGCAGACCTACAAAGCGAGCTCGGTCTCACCTACCTGTTCATCGCGCACGACCTGTCCGTCGTCCGTCATGTCAGCAACCGTGTTGCGGTCATGTACCTGGGCAAGGTCGTCGAGATCGCTGAAAGCTCAGGTATTTACAACCACGCCCGCCATCCGTATTCGAAGGCGCTGCTTTCTGCGGTGCCACTGCCCGACCCCAAGATGGCCAAGGAACGTGACCGGATCATCCTCGTCGGCGACGTGCCGTCACCCATCGATCCGCCGGTCGGATGCCGGTTCCATCCGCGCTGCCCGAAGGCTGGCCAACGCTGTGTCGACGACGTGCCACCTCTGATCACCCGGCTCGACGATCCGCCGGGGCATATCGCCGCGTGTCATTTTCCCGTCACCGACGACGAAGACCTCGCCGCCGCGCGGCCGACGCTGGCAGCCGAAGAGCGGATCGTCGTCGAGCCCGGCGCCCTGTCGAGCTGACCGGAGGAGGAGCCCAGTGACCCAAGGCATAGGCGACGCGCTCGTCGCCGGGCGCGGTGAACAAGAGCCTGATCTCGACGCGAGTGGTTCGGCGACCGCCAAGAAAATTGAGGGCCGCAGCCCATTTGCGCTCGCGTTCACGAGGCTGCGGCGCGACCGCGCGGCGGTGATCTCGTTCTGGGTTATCGTGGCGATCGCGCTGATCGCGATCATCGCGCCGGTGTTCGCGATGATCACCGGCCATGGCGTGAATCACCAATACCGCGGTCTCAACGCTCTGTCGCCAGCGGGCCAACCGCACCCACCCAGCGGGACGTTCTGGTTCGGCACTGACGATCAAGGGCGCGACCTTTTGGTGCGTGTTGCCTATGGCGCTCGCATTTCTTTGATGGTGGGTCTCGGCGCTACCGCGATCACGATAATTATCGGCGTCGTCGTCGGCATGATTACCGGCTATTTTGGCGGAATCGTCGACACCATCCTGGCGCGCATCATCGACGTCGTGTTGTCGATTCCGTACCTGCTGTTTGCGGTCGCCATCGTCTCCGTGGTCGGCCACATCAACGTGGTCATCATCATGTTCGTGATCGGCGCATTCGGCTGGGCCTCGGTGGGGCGCATCATTCGAGGGCAGGTGCTTTCCATCCGAGAACGCGAATACATTGAGGCGGCGCGATCCCTCGGCGCCAGCGATTGGCGGATCATCTTCCACGACATCTTGCCTAACGTCGTGGCGCCGGCGATCGTATTCTCGACGTTGCTGCTGCCTGTTTCGATCGTCGCCGAAGCCGCGCTGTCGTTCCTCGGCGTCGGCGTCCAGCCGCCGACCGCCGACTGGGGCGAGATGATCAGCACCTCACAGCAGTACGTCGACTCGGGCGTCGCATGGTGGTATCTGTTCTTCCCTGGCATCGCGCTCGTGATCACCACGCTCGCGTTCAACATCCTCGGTGACGGCGTGCGCGACGCGTTCGACCCACGCAGCGACCGTCTGTTCGCGAAGTAGGAGGCGACCGGCACATGCTGCGTTTTCTCGTTCGGCGAATCTTCCAAGGTGCCATCGTGATGGTGCTCGTGACCATCGCGGTCTACGTGCTGTTCTTCCACGGTTCACCCGAAGCGGTGGCGCGCCGGCTCGCCGGCCGCCAGGCAACGCAAGAAACCGTCGACCGCGTCTACCACAACCTGGGTCTCGATCAGCCATTTTGGGTGCAGTACTGGCACTTCCTGGTTCGCCTCGTGCATGGCGACCTCGGCCACGATTACTACAACGGCGTGCCCGTCACCACCGTGCTCAAGCAGGCGGTGCCCATCACGGCTTCGCTCGCCGTCGGTGCTGCAATCATCTGGTTGATTCTGGGTGTGGGCAGCGGCGTGTACTCCAGTATTCGAGCTCGCACATTCACGGACCGCGCCTTTACCGGGATCGCGCTTTTCTTCTACTCGACTCCGGTATTCGTGCTCGGCCTCGGGCTCATCTACCTGTTCTTTTACGAGTTCACCATTCACGGCGTGCACTGGTTCCCGGCCACGGGATACGTCGGCATCACCACCAGCCCGTACCACTGGTTCCAGCACCTGGTGTTGCCCTGGCTTTCGCTGGCGCTGATATCAGCGGCCGTCTATACCCGACTCAGTCGAACATCGATGCTCGAGGTGTTGGGTGAGGACTACATTCGCACCGCGCGGGCGAAGGGGCTGTCGGAGCGCCGCGTGATCCTTCGGCACGGTCTGCGCAGCGCCCTGACGCCGATCGTCACCCAGTTCGGCATCGACGTCGCCGTCGTGCTTGGTGGCGCGATCCTGACCGAGACCATTTTCGGGCTTCCGGGTCTGGGTTGGAACGCCGTCAAGGCCATCAACAATCAGGACCTGCCACTGATCGTCGGCATTGTCATCGTCGCGGCGGCCGCTGTCGTCGTCGCCAATATCCTGGTCGACATGGTCTACGCGGTGCTCGACCCGAGAGTGCGGCTGCATTGAGGCTCAGGGGCCGCGCGGTGGGCCGAGCCTTCGGCCGCACGGTAGGCTAGGGGTCTTGCCCATCCTTCAGGAGCTGAAGTGATCGCCGCTCTCGAGATCATCATCGCGTTGACGAGCATCATTCTCGTCGTCCTCATCTTGCTGCACCGCGGCAAGGGTGGCGGCCTGTCCGACATGTTCGGCGGTGGCTTCACCTCGAGTTTCGCCGGCTCGTCGGTCGTCGAGCGCAACCTCGACCGCTTCACCTTGATCGCTGGCCTCATCTGGTTCGCCGCGATCATCGGCTTGCTGTTCATCATCAAATAAGGCGGACGGCGAAACCCGTCCACACCAAGCTTGTTCGGGTCGCTCCCGCCGTCCGGCCTCAAAGATGTTGTTGCGGCCGTAGAATCAACAGGCACGGCCGAGGACTGTCGGCCGTGTGTTCGTCGAAAAGTGTCAGTCGAGCAACCGTGACAGTCGAACAGCAGGTCAATCCAAGGGAGTGCACGTCGTGGCTGGTGGCAACGCGATTCGCGGGAGCCGGGTAGGCGCTGGCCCAATGGGCGAGGCCGAGCGCGGCGAGTCAGCTCCGCGGCGGCGCATCTCGTTTTGGTGTGTAAACGGCCACGAGACCCGGCCGTCGTTCGCGTCCGACGCGGCGATTCCCGAGTCGTGGGACTGTCCGCGCTGCGGCCTGCCTGCCGGACCTGACCGTGAGGTGCCGCCGACCGCGCCCCGCACCGAGCCCTACAAGACCCACCTCGCGTACGTGCGCGAGCGTCGCAACGACGCCGACGGCGAGGCGATCCTGGCCGAGGCGCTCGAACGGCTCCGCGGTTCGAAGGTCTACCCGCGCATCTGAGGCGAGGCGTGAGCCGCCGCCACGACGAAACTGCGCACGCGACGATTGCGCGTGGGACGACGGGACTCCCAACGCTGCCGTTGCGTTGCAGGTGCGACCTCCGGACTACGGGGACGCTAGCCGCGACAGGCTGCGCGGCAATCGGCTCGCGGCAGCTTCGTCGAGCAACCACAACGTTCGCTGGCGACCGCGCACGCCCGCTGCCGGTGTCTCTACTTCGCCGACGCCGCTCAGTGCGAGGTTGACCGGCACCGCTTTTCCCTGCCCCGCGGCCACCAGCCACACCTCGTGCGCGGCGCGGATCGACCTGAACGTCAGTGACAGCCGAGTGGGTGGCGGTTTTGGCGCACCATGCACGCCGACGACCGAACGCTCGTCGTAAAGCGCTGGCATTCCTGGAAAAAGCGACGCTACGTGGCCGTCTTCGCCGACGCCGAGCATCAAAACGTCGAAAGCGGGCACGACGCCGTGGTCTTCGGGGCGGGTCGCCGCGGCGAGCGCGGCGGCGTACCGGGCGGCGGCCGCTTCGGCGTTCTCGCCATCGGGACCGTCTGACGCGGGCATCGAATGCACGTGCGCAGCGTTCAGCGGAACATGGTCGAGCAATGCAGCCCGTGCGCCGACGTCGTTGCGATCGGCGTGGCCCGCAGGGACGAAGCGCTCGTCGCCCCACCAAACGTGCAGGTGAGCCCAGTCGATGGCGTCGCGAGCAGGCGCCTGCGCAAGACCGGCCAGGACGGCGGTGCCCATGCCACCGCCTGTGAGGACGACATGCGCGAATCCTCGCGCCGCCTGCGCATCGACCAGCCGGACGACGAGGCGAGCCGCCACCGCTTGCGCTAACAGCGTCGGGTCCTTGTGCACCACGACTTCGGCGTGACTCACCGGGTGCCCTTGCGCGCCGGCTTCTGAGTCGCGGATTTCTTCGCTGCAGGCTTCTTGGCCGTCGATTTCTGGGCGACCGATTTCTTGACCGCGGTTTGCTTCGACGACTTCTTCGGCCGAGCCGATGCGGTGACGCTCTCGGGTGCCCGCTTCGAGGGTGGCATCAGTGGACGCTGCGCCAACGACTGTGCGGTCGTCGACTGACGAGGCTTCGTCAGGTCGAGGACCGGTGCGACAACCTCGCCCCGAGTGCGTTTGCCGGTCGGCTTACGCGTGCCGCCGGTGGCGGGCTTGCCGGCAGTCGCGCGCGCCGGTTTTTCGACGTCCGCCTTGGCTTTTGGCGAGGCACTGAAAACGCGGCGGATCGTCTCGTTGTAAATGTCGTCGGGATCGAGCCGGCGAAGCTCTTCGGCCATGAGTTCTTCGGTGGTGCGCCGGGGGAGTGCGACCGCGCGATCGGGCTGACCGGTGCGCACCAGAGTGGCCAGCCGACCATCTGGCCGCGTGATGGTGATCTCGCCGCGCGTCGTCAAGAGTTGCACGTTGGTGATGCCCGGGCCGCGGGTCACTTTGCGCGTTACGGGCACGTCGAGCCGGTTCTCGAGCCAGGTGGCCAGCAGTTCGGCGCTGGGGTTGTTACGCGCGGCGCCGACTTCGCCCGCGACGATCGGGTCGAACGGCTGGTCGAGGGCCGCGGCGAGCAACGTGCGCCACGGCGTGAGCCTCGTCCAGGCGAGGTCGGTGTCACCGGGAGAGTGGTCGGCGCTTCGCGCCTTCAGCGTGACCGCGGGCTTGCTGCTCGAGGCAGCGTCGGTGACGCGGCGCTGTGCCAGCAGTCCGAGCGCATCCCGCGACGGGATCGGCGGCCCCTGGTCGGGCCACCAAACGAGCACCGGCGCATCGGGCAACAGCAACGGCAACACGATCGAATCGGCCTGGTTACGCAACTCGCCGTACAGCCGCAGCACGACGATCTCGGCGAGCGAGTTCTCGTCGCCCACCCTGATCTCGGCGTCAAGGCGAGCCGGCGAGCTGGCCGTGCGCCTGATGACAGTGACGATGCGGCACGGGTGCTCGCGCGCCGCTGCGGTCGCCGCGCGCAATGCGTCGTGATGGTCGACCTCGTCGACGACGACGACCAGTGTCAACACCATGCCGAGCGCCGCCGTGCCGGAACGATGCCGGGCATCGGTCAGCGCGGTGAGAACGGCCGACGATTTCGTGTTCGACAGGTCAACGTTCATTGGTCGCCGCCAAACCTCGGTGACATCGTCGGTTGGTAGACATCTGGCGGTCTAGAGACCGCCGAACGTCTACCAACTCCCCGCGCGCGATAGCGCGCTTTATCGTCGAAGTCCTCACGGCCTTCTCCAAACCCTCGGGACCATGGTCGAAGTCCTCACGGCCTTCTCCAAACCCTCGGGCCCACGGTCGAAGTCCTCACGGCCTTCTCCAAGTCCGCCCGTCGCGGGCCAACATTGCGTTCGCCGAATCCGGCCCCCAGCCACCCGAGCGGTACTGCTCAGGCTGGCCTTGTTTGGCCCAGAATTTCTCGATGGGGTCGAGAATTTCCCACGACAACTCGACCTCTTCGTGTCGCGGGAAAAGCGGCGGATCGCCGAGCAGGACGTCGAGCAGCAGCCGCTCATAGGCTTCAGGACTCGACTCGGTGAACGACTCGCCATAGGCGAAGTCCATGTTGACGTCCCTGACTTCCATCGCCGATCCTGGCCCCTTGGAGCCGAATCTCATCGTGATGCCCTCGTCCGGCTGTACCCGGATGACCAGCGCGTTCTGCCCCAGCTCGCGGAGCATGGTGGAGTCGAACGGCAGGTGCGGGGCGCGCTTGAACACCACGGCGATCTCGGTGACCCGGCGGCCCAGGCGCTTGCCGGTGCGCAGGGAGAACGGGACGCCCGC
>JBOGEK010000391.1:0-6423 GCA_050743645.1 Acidothermaceae bacterium | reverse complement strand
CGATCACCCTCCCTACAGACGTGACATGGTCCGAGGGACGGTACGTGCCGATGAACGGCTACGCAATCGCGGGTTTCCTGGTCGGTGTCGCCGGCTGCGCGGCGCTGGTGGCCTGGCAATGGGCGCGGCAGCGGCACCAGTCGCGGGCCTTCGCAGCCGCCCTCGCAGCCGTCGCGGCAGGCGACTTGACCGTGGATTTCGCAGCCTACGACGGCGGCGCTTACGAGTCACTCGCCAAGCCATCCGCCGCAGTCGTGCAGCAGTTGCGCGAAGCCCTCACCTGCGTCGACGTCGTCCGGACTCGTCTTGGCGTGCGCTGGCATGACGTGAACGATGTGGCCTGGCAAATGCTCGAGACCTCAGAAGTCAGTGCAGCGCAGGCCCTCGGCGTCGTCTCGTCTGCCGAGCAGGTTTCCAGCAGCATCCACTCCATCGCCTCCGCGACGGAGGAACTTGGCGCGACCATCCGCGACGTCGCGGTGCATGCGACCGAAGCGTCGTCGGTCGCGATGAAAGGAGCCGAGCAGGTCGTCGCGGCAGATGCAACGGTGGCCCAACTCGAAGAAGCGTCGCGGCGGATCGAGAAGGTCGTCGAACTCATCACCCAAATCGCGTCGCAGACACACCTGCTCTCGTTGAACGCGACGATCGAAGCGGCCCGCGCCGGAGAGGCCGGCCGAGGGTTCGCCATCGTCGCGGGCGAGGTCAAAGATCTCGCGTTGCAAACCGCGACCGCCACGGGCAACGTGAGCGAAAGCGTGCACGCGATCCAGGGTGGCGCGTCTCGCGCGGCCGCCGCCATGTCGAGCGTTACCGAAACGATTTCGCTGGTGAGCAGCAATCAGGTCGCTATCGCGACCGCCGTCGAGCAACAAAATGCCGCAACCACCGAGATCGGACGGAGCTCAGCGGTCGCCGCCGAGGGATCGTCGGGATTGGTCGCTCACGTGAACGGCTTGCTGCGCACGATGCGAACCACGGCCTACGCCGGAGCGCACGGCCGCACACTGGCCGCCGATCTCGCGATGCTCGAATCAATGCTCAGCGCGTCGCTCGATCGTTACGACTTCCAACGCGTCCAAATCGAACGCCCGGACGACGTCGTGGCTGTCGCTGTTGCGACGACCGCTAACGGCGTGACTACTGTGCCGCACAACGTCATCGGCAGCGGTATCAACCAATGGGAGTACACCGAGTTCTGGCGCCACTCCACCGAAAACGTCGAATCCGACGGCAGCAATGCATATTCGAGCATGCCGGGCGACGTCGCAACCTTTCGGTTCCGTGGCTCCAAGGTGCGGCTTTTCGGTTTCGTTGAGACCAACCACGGCATGGGCACGGTCTCGGTCGACGGTGGGCCAACCGTTTCGTTCGATCTTTTCGGCGGCGCGCGGGCCCGAACCGTGCTCTTCGACAGTGGCAATCACGGCCACTTGTCGCCGGGTGAGCACACGTTGAGCGTTGTCGTGACCGGTGAGAAGAATCCGCAGTCTCGCTACATCTGGGTCTCGCTCGAAAAGGCCGAAATCGTCGGCTGATCGCGGCGACGCGAGGTTGCGGTCCCGGGGCGCTGGGCACGCCGGTGCAGTGACGCCAGCTAGGAGGCCGCGATGACGACGACGACCGCGATCACCAGGATCGCCACGAACAGCAAGGCACCCGAGCACGCCGACTCAGCCGTGGCGACGTCGCGCCCGACCGTCACCGCCCCGCCGATCGAGCCGCCCGTCGGCCCGCAGCCTCCTATCGACCCGCAACCGCCGGTGCCGCAGCCGGTTCCGCCGACACCGCCATCACCCGAGCCTCCTATCGATCCGCAGGGGCCCGATCCCGCGCCGCTGCCGCCGATCGGTCCTGGCCCCGACGCGCCGCCCATTCCGCCGATGCCGGCGCCACCCACCGAGCCGGGTCCAGGCCCGAGCCCCGACCCACTGCCTGTCTAAGACGCTGGGATTGCACCCAGATTGTCTGCAGGAACGTGAGGCGCGGCGACCCGTCGGTTAGGGTCAGCAACAGGACGTCGGGGACGACGGTCCCACCCAACGTTTTCGACCTTCTTCTCGACCTGTCTAGGGACCGCACCTCATGGCGCCATCTCCACTTCCCCGCGTGCCGGCCCGCGCGCAGGCAGCGCCGTCCGCCATCGCGAGCCACGCGAGACGTCACGGCATCCGCGCAGTTCTCGTCGGAGCCACCCTGCTCGGCACCATCGCCGGCATGCTTCCCTTGTCGACCTTGTCGGCCGGGCGGGCCGCGGCAAGCGAAGACGTCTCTGTGGGCAGCGCGCCCCAGCGGCCCGCGAATGTCGCCGCAGCTTCGACCGCGCCCGCGACGAGTCGGCTGAGCTTCGACGTCGCGCTTTCGCCACGCGATCCGCAGGCACTCGCCGACTTCGTCAGTTCGGTCTCGACTCCGGGGTCGCCGCAATACCGCAACTTCCTGACGCCGGGTGCGTTCGGTCCCCGATTCGGTGCCTCAGCTTCCACCATCGCCTCGGTGACGGCAGCCCTAAGGTCACGCGGCCTGCGCGTCGGCACTGCGTCGTCCAACGGTCTTTCGATCCCGGTGAGCGGCACTGTCGAGCAGGTCAGCGCCGCGCTGCGTACGTCGTTCAAGCAATACCGGCTGCGGTCGGGGCGAACAGGGCTCGCGAACGTCACCGCTCCGCAGCTGCCGGCCGCTATCGCCGCGCAGGTGCAAGGCTTCGTCGGCTTGAACCAGTTGACCCATGCGATTGCCGACCACGCGGCGGCATCTGGCGCGGCCGCCCATTCGGCTGCGTCCGGCGCGACCGACCCAGGTCCGGCTGCTGATCCGACGCCGCCGCCCGCCGGTCCAGTCGCCTGTGCGGCGGCCAACACGACCGCGGCCGCCACGCACGCCTTCACGCCGGCCCAGATCGCACAGCATTACGGCATCGACAAGCTCTACGCCTCGACGATGGGTCAAGGGTCGACCGTCGCCCTGTTCGAGCTCGAGCCGTTCGACCCGACCGACATCGCCACGTACCAGTCCTGCTACCACACGGCCACCCCCATCTCGGTGCTCCCGGTCGCGGGTGGCGTCGGCACCGGCACCGGCTCGGGTGAGGCCGCGCTCGACATCGAAGAGCTGATCGGTCTGGCGCCGGCAGCGAACCTGCTCGTCTATGAAGCTCCCAACGATGGCGCGAGCGTCTACGCCGAGTTCAGGCAGATCGCCGACGACGACACCGCTCAGGTGATCAGCGACAGTTGGGGGTTGTGCGAGGCAGAGTCGGGCGTGCCCGAACTCGCCGCGCTCGAGCGGCCGATCATGCAGCAGATGGCCGCCCAAGGTCAGACCGTGCTCGCCGCCACGGGTGACTCCGGTTCCGAAGGCTGCTTCGCGCCGCCGGATTCGTCGGATACCTCGTTGTCGATCTGGGAGCCCGCCAGCCAGCCTGAAGTCACAGCGGTCGGCGGCACGAGCATGCCGTCGGTCAGTGGCGCCGACACCTCGTGGAACAACGTCTATGGCGCGACCGGAGGCGGCATCTCGACGCTGTGGCAGATGCCTGCCTACCAGCACCTGGCCGGCGCCACCGGCGCTAGCTCAAGCGCGCCGTGCGGCGCGCCCGCTGCCCAGCTTTGCCGCCAGACACCTGACATCAGCGCCACTGCCGACGTGGCGCATGGGTCGCTGGCCTACTACGGAACTGCGTGGCATTCGGTCGGCGGCACGAGCGCGGCAACGCCGATCTGGGCCTCGGTGTTCGCGCTGATCAACGCCAGCTGCACAGCAGGTTCGGTGGGCTTCGCGAACCCGGCCCTGTACCAGCTCGCGGCTGCAGGCTCGCCCGCTTTGGTCGACGTCTCGGCCGGTCCCGACAACGATTTCACCGGCGACCATCCCGGCGATTACCCGACGACGGCGGCCTACGACCTCACGACCGGGCTCGGCCGCCCCAATGCGGTCGCGCTTCAAAGCGGCCTGTGCCCGCCGGTCGGCAAGGCAGGCTCGGGAACGATGACGGTCACGCCGCCTCTCGTGCAGCCCGCCACGGCCACCACGCTCACGTTTAGCTACACGCCCGCGCCCGGCCAGGGCATGATCGACGGCGAGCTCGACCTGACGATCCCCGGCACTTGGACACTGCCGACCATTGTGCCGACGACGGCCGGCTACACGACCTCGTCGTCAGGCGTGCTGTCGATCGTGGGCACCACGATCGTGGTGACCGGGCTGACCGTCCCGGTCGGCGGCAAGGTCACGATCACCTACGGCGACACGAGTGGTGGGGCGGCCCAGGCGCAGACGCCGTCGGTGCCACAGATCAGCGTGTTCGCAGCGAGATCTCGGGTCGCCAAGACCGGCGCCGCTGCCCAGCTCGCGATCAACCCGGCAGTCCGGGTGATCGTGCCTGGGGCCGCTGCGGCCGGTGCCGTGCTCACCCGTGAGGCCGGGGTCGACCGGATCGCGACGTCAATCGCAGCGTCCGAGGCGGGATTCCCGTCCGACGGATCGGCCGGTGCGGTCGTCCTGGCTCGCTCAGACCTCTATCCCGACGCTTTGGCCGGAGTTCCGCTTGCCGCCCAAAACGACGGGCCGCTGCTGCTCAGCCCGTCGTCCGGCCTGACCACGACGCTCATCGCCGAGATCGAGCGGGTGCTCCCGGTCGGCCGAAAGGTGTTCCTGCTCGGCAGCTCGGCGTCGTTGTCGACCGCGATCGACACCCAACTCCAGACAATGGGTTACCTGCCGGTGCGGCTCCAGGGACCGACGCGCTACGACACCGCCATCAAGATTGCCAACGCCTTGAGCAACCCGTCGACGGTCTTCGAGGTCGATGGCACGAACTTCCCTGACGCGCTTTCCGCCGGGCCGGCTGCCGTGATCACGCACGGCGCGGTGATCTTCACGGACGGCCCGTCGCCGTCGCCGGTAACGGCCGGCTACCTGGCCGCGCACCCGAGCGACGTCCGTTACGCCGTTGGTGGGCCCGCCGTGGCGGCTGACCCGACGGCGGCCAAGCTCGCCGGGGTCGACCGCTACGAAACCTCAGTGCTGGTGGCGCAGTCGTTCTTCGTCTCGCCATCGGTGGTGGGCATCGCGAGCGGGCTGAAGTTCCCCGACGCGCTCTCGGGCGGCCCGATCACTGCGTTGGCCGGCGGACCCATCATCTTGGTGCCGCCCGACGGTCCGCTGCCGACCCAGACGCAGGCCTACCTGAGCCAGGCGGCCACAACCGTACTGTCGGCCTGGCTGTTCGGCGGCACGCCGTCGGTCAGCACGCTGGTGGCCGACGAGGTGGCGCAGTCGCTGGTTCTGGTGCCGCCGGCCAGCTGACCGGCCGTCCACGCCGTCCACGCCGCCCAGCCGCGCCGCCACCAGTCGCAGGTTGGTGCCGTTACGCGCGCATACCGAGCACAACGTCGTCCGACGTTCGAGGGAATGAGGCCTACAGATACAGGCCCGTCGAGCTCTGATCGACTCGCTTCGACGCAAGCGCATGCGCATCACGCTCGCGCATCAAGACGTAGAGCGCGCCGTGGATCTCGATTTCGGCCCGCTCCTCGGGGTCGTAAAGAACCCGATCGCCGACCTCGATCGTGCGCACGTTCTGCCCGACAGCGACGACCTCGGCCCAGATCAGTCGGCGTCCGACGGTGGCGGTGGCCGGGATCACGATGCCGCCGCTGGAACGGCGTTCACCGCCGGGCCCGTCGGCCTTCACCAGGACACGGTCGTGCAGCAACTTGATCGGCAGCCCGGAACTTGTTTCGACGGTCACGCGGCGAAACGGTAGCGGGTCAGCGACGCCGACCTGTCGCCACCTGCACCGTCGTCCGGACTGTGCGTCTTGGAGAGCGCCCGATTGTCGGCGTCAGGTGCGTCTGCGCCGAACAGCGAGCACCGCGGCGAGCGCGACGAGTGCGGCCAGCCCGCCACCGAGCACTGGCTTGGGCACTTGTTTGACGGCAGGCGCGATCTCTTCAAACTTGCGCCGCGCGGTTGCCATCGGGCTCTCGCGCGGCAATCCATTCGACGACACGGACGACGAAAAGCCAGGAACCCCTGCAGCCTCAGGGATTTCGATGGTGTTGGGGCGGGTCTGAACAGGCTGGCCGGTGTGGTGATCGATACCCAGCTTGACCCGTGCTCTGTCGACGGCCGACGTCACGCCCGACCGCACCTTGCCGATGCCACGTTTAGCGGCCAGCTTCGGGTCTAGCCGACCCGCAATAGTGTCGACCGTTCGCGCCAGCTCTTCGCGGGTGCGTTCGATCGAACGCAGCAGCTCTTCGGGATCGCTGGGCATGTGACCTCCTGCCGCCTGCCGGTTCGCTCGGCAGCACATCGTGGCTCGTTGTGAGCGGGGTGAATCGGTGTCGCGGGGTGAATCGGTGTCTCGGGGTGAATCGGGGTCGCAGGGTGAGTCAGTGTCGCAGGTCGATCGCGACC
>JBOGEK010000390.1:0-6393 GCA_050743645.1 Acidothermaceae bacterium | reverse complement strand
CGGAAACCTCGGTGCCGACGACGAAGGCCGGATGGCCACCTTCTTGTCGATGCCCCTACGCGGCCACGGTGGTCGCGTCGTCGGCGTGCTCGCGTTGTCGAGTGCGGCGAAGAACGCGTTCTCCGAGACGGCGCTCGGCACGTTGAAGCTCGTCGAAGACCCGGCAGCCATCGTCATCGACAACGCCCGCCTCGCCGGCGCCCACACCGCCTGAGCGATCCGCGAGCCCGCATCCGCGCGCAGCCGGCCGTTAGGCTCGGTGAGTGGCCATCGAACCCATCGGACCGATCGGACCGATCGAACCCGGCGACCGGCACCAAGCTGCCGAAGCTGCCGAAGCTGCCGAAGCTGCCGAACCCGTCGGCGCGACCGATGGCGCGACCGATGGCTCGTTCGGGGGCTCGTTCGGGGGAGTCGTGAACCGCGACGACTTTCGCCGCGTGTGCGGGCGATTCGCCACCGGCATCGCCATCGCGGCAACCTCCGATCGCGGCGTCGACTACGCCATGACGGTTAGTGCTTTCACGTCGGTCTCGCTCGATCCGCTGCTCGTGTTGGTGTGCGTCGAGAAGATCACCCGTTTTCACGAGGCCGTGCTGGCCAGTGGCGCCTGGACGATCTCGGTGTTGCCCGACGACGCCGAGGAGGTGTCGCGCTGGTTCGCTGAAAAAGGCCGGCCCACGAAAGGCCAGTTCGCGCAGTACGCGCACCACCCCGGCGTCGCAACGGGCATGCCGGTTCTCGACATCGCCACCGCCGTTATCGAGTGCCGAACAACAGACGTGCATGACGGCGGTGACCATGACATCGTCGTTGGCGAGGTGGTGGGGGTGTGGGCCGACCCGGCACACCGTCGTCCATTGCTTTATGTCGACGGGAAGTACCGCAATCTCACCGACTAGCGGGAGGCCGTCGAAGCGATCGGCGCCAGCGCGCTAACTGTTCAGAAAGCCGCGGATCGTCTCGACGACCAACTTGTGGTCTTCGCGTTGCGGGAGGCCCGAGACGGTGACCGTGCCAATGATGCCGCAGCCTTCGACGTGAATCGGGAAACACCCACCCGCTGCTGCGAATTCTCGCTCGTCGACGAAGGAAACGTCGGCTAACGAGCGGCCGTCGAGCTTGCGTTGCAGGCTGATGTACATCGAGCTGTGGCCGAATCGCAGTACCGAACGGATTTTCCGCTGGATCCAGGCATCATTGTCGGGCGTCGAACCGGCAAGTGCCGCGTGAAATAGTTGCTGGCCGCCGCGGGTGATGTCTACCGCGATCGGCAAGTTCTTCGACCGTCCCGCGTCGACCAGCATCGTGCCTAGTCGCCAGGCATCGTCGTAGTCGAACCTGGTGAATCGCAATTGCGATTCTTCGGCCGCAAGGCGTTCCAGCGTCAGTTCGGCAAGGTCGTCAGCCACGGTGGGCTTCTCCTATCTGATGTCACGGGCGAGGTCGAGGCCGAACAGTCGGTCGGCGTAGGCGAACGTCTCGAACTTCGCGCCCGGGGGCACCGAATCGGCTCGTTCGAGTTCGAGAAGTGCCTGCAATGCAAGGGAAGTATCGAGGTCGTTGTCGATTGCCGCACTGATCCTGCGAGCTACGTCGACGAGCAGCGGCGCGCCCGGCGAGCGAGCCCAGCCCGCGACCAGGCCGCGCCACCGCGACAGCGTCGCGCGGGCCGACCCGAGCGCCGCGTCGTCGAGATCGACGGGCTTGCGGTAGTCGATGTCAAGTAGCGCCAGCCGGACGGCGAGTGGGTCGCCCGTGCTCACGTCAACAGAGACCGCGCCCGCCTCGATCAACAATCCGGGGCCGGTCGTGCACCCGATATGCAGGTCAGCGTCGGGCTCGCCGTCGACAGCCTCGGTCGGGTGGATGTTGAGCGCGGCGGCATCGGGGTGCGTTCCGGTCGTTGTGACGCGCACCACGAGATCGTGCGACAGCGTCGCGGCCCGGCGCACCAGGTCAGCCACCAGCAACGACCGCAGGTCGGTCGTGCACACGTGCACTCGCAGCGCGCCAGCCCGGGCGAGCGCAACTGGCGATACCTCGCCGGTTCGCGCGTCGCGCAGCTTCAACATGTCGGTGAGCCTACGGCGCTTATCGGGCGGGAGGTTCGAGGCAGGCATACCGGTGATGTTCGGTGAATCCGAGCGATTCATAGAGCGCGAGCGCCGGCGCGTTACTCGCCAGCACTTCGAGATAGCACCTAGTGGCGCCCCGCTCGCGTGCCCACGACAGAACCGCCGTAATGACGGCTCGGGCCCGCCCTTGCCTGCGCGCTGTTTCGGCCACTTCGATCGCGCTGAGTCCGACCCAGGGCGCCTCGACCGCACCTCGGGCGATCGCCAAGGTTTGCGATTCGTTGGCGACGGCCGCGAACGCCACCGTCGGCGCCCCGGTCAGAATCGCCAGCGCTGCGGGCGGCGGATCGCCTCCGCGAAACAGCGACAACCAGCCGGACGACGGCGAGCTACTCACGCCCACCGTGCTGGCATCGGCGCCGAGTTCGGCGAGTCTACCCAGTGCGCGAGAGACGGTTGAGGTGCACACTGCGACCTCGGGGTGTGCCGACCAGCCGCGACGCCGCAACTCCTGGTCGAGGCTGCTGCCGATCACGACCTGCAGTTGCGACGGCAAGCCGCGCGCGCCGTACCAGTCGTGCACCGCGGCCAGCGCATCGTCGAGATCGACGCCCGGATCACCCAGCGGGCGGACCGAATTCGCCCGCGCAGTGAAACCTCCGGCCGCCCGCAGCCACCAGCGCCCGAGCCATTCGCTGTCAGGCGCGGGCCAACCGCGCGCGGCCACCCCTTCGAGGTCGATCGCCGACCGCAAGCTCGGCCCGATCGCCTTGGCGGCCACCACGTTCGACGCCGCCACGGACACTAACTCGCCGTCGCGCCGCCGGACGGCGAGGGTTTCGTCGTCCATCGATTCGAGCTCACCGACGACGTCGGTGAACCGGCCTTCGGTGCCGCCTTCGGGCAGCCGCACCCGCACAGTGACGCGCGCTCCGATGTCCGTCGGCGACAGCCCGGTCGGCAGGCTGGCAGAAATGTGAGACACGCCGCATACCCCCGAAGCTCGACAGTGGGTGACGTTCGCCGATACTAGGTGCGGCAATAGGCCTAGCAGGCCCGAGTAGGAGGAATCTCGTGACGTACGTGATTGCCCAGCCTTGTGTCGACATCAAAGACCGGGCGTGCGTCGACGAATGTCCGGTCGACTGCATCTACGAGGGTGGGCGGATGCTCTACATCCACCCCGACGAGTGCGTCGACTGCGGTGCTTGCGAGCCGGTGTGCCCGGTCGAGGCGATCTTCTACGAAGACGACGTGCCCGAGCAGTGGAAGGACTACTACAAGGCGAACGTCGAGTTCTTCGACGACCTCGGCTCGCCCGGTGGCGCCTCGAAGCTCGGCGTCGTCGACAAGGACCACCCGATCGTGCTGGCGGTACCGCCGCAGGGCGAGGGCGAGCACTGACGCGCGGTCGCTTCGCCGCGCTTCCCGACTTTCCGTGGGATTCGCTGGCACCGTACGGCGACACTGCGCGCTCGCATCCTGACGGCATCGTCGACCTGTCGGTCGGCACGCCGGTGGATCCGGTTCCCGACATCGTGCAGGCCGCGCTCGCGGCCACCACTGACACTCCGGGCTACCCCGCGACGTATGGCACGCCCGCCCTGCGCGAGGCGGCGGCGGGCTGGATGCAACGGCGCCTCGGGGTCAGCGGCGCCGACCCGGCGAACGTGTTGCCGACGATCGGTGCCAAGGAATTGGTCGCCTGGTTGCCGATGCTGCTCGGCTTCGGGCCTGGTGACACCGTCGGAATCCCGTCGCTGGCCTACCCGACCTACGACGTCGGCGCCCGGCTCGCCGGCGCGACTCCGCAGGTGATCGATTCGACGATTTCGGCCGGACCGGCGCGGGTTGCGATGGTCTGGGTGAACTCACCGGCCAACCCCACTGGCCGGGTGCTGCCGGTCGGGCACCTACGCAAGATGGTCGACTGGGCGCGCGAGCGCGGCACGATCCTGGTCTCCGACGAGTGCTACATCGAGTTCGGTTGGGACGACGAAACCCCGCCCACCTCGATCCTGCATCCCGATATTTGCGGCGGCTCGCACGACGGGCTGCTCGCCGTCCATTCGTTGTCGAAGCGGTCGAACCTGGCGGGTTATCGAGCCGGATTCGTCACGGGTGATGCGGCGCTGGTGCGCGGGCTGCTCGAGGTGCGAAAGCACGCCGGCATGATCGTACCGGCGCCGGTACAGGCGGCCATGATCGCCGCGCTCGACGACGACGCGCACGTTGAGGTGCAGCGCTCGCGGTACGCAGCGCGGCGGGCTCTCTTGCGGCCGGCCCTCGAGGCGGCCGGATTCACGATCGAGCACTCGAACGCCGGGCTCTACCTTTGGGCCGCCCGGGGCGTTGACTGCTGGACGACGGTGGGGTGGCTCGCCGAGCGCGGCATCCTGGTGGCCCCCGGCTCGTTTTATGGAGCCGCCGGGACGCGCCACGTGCGGATCGGCTTGACGGCCTCCGACGAGCGGATCGCCGCTTCCGCCCAGCGCCTCGGCTGAGGTCCGTCCGGCCGATCTACGGCTCGGCCGAACGTCCGAAATCTGCCGAACGCGGCTGACGCCCGAGATCTGGTGCGTCAAAGCACTTACCCCGTCGCCCGGATCAGCCGAGGTTGGTTAAGGCAGTCAACTGATGAGCCGCGTCCGATCACGACGGATCGATCATGGATGGAGTGGAGCCAGCAATGGCCGGTTTGCCGATTCTCGGCGTCGAAGCCACGGGTGTTGGAACCCAGGCTGTCCTCGTGCAGGACGGCGAGGTGGTCTCGCGGTTCACCGAGGGACCGCTGAACGTGCTGCTTGACCCCTCAGCGTTCGATCGGCTCGCCCACCTGATCAAGGAATCGGGCGCGTCTGCCGCGGGTCTCGGTCTGGCCGGGCTGCACAGCAAGCGCGAGGCAAGCCTGCTCGAGATGCAGTTGCGCGCCAAGACCGGCGTGGCCGCGGTCGTAGCCGACGACACCGAAGTTGCCCAGCTCGGAGCCTTCAACGGTGGCCCGGGCATCGTGGTCATTGCACACACCGGTTCGAACTCGTTCGGCCGTGACGCGTCTGGCCGGGCTGGTCGCAGCGGCGGCTTCGGCCACGTGATCGGCGACGAAGGCAGCCACTACTGGATCGGGTCGCAGGCCCTGCGCCGGGCGATGCGCTCCTACGACGGCCGGGGGCAGAAGTCGCTCGCGTTGGAGCAGGCGATCACTTCGGCGTACGGCACGGACCTTGAGACGGTGATGACCCGAATCACCGAGCAGGCTTCCGACCCGAGCATCATTTCGCGCCTTGCCAAGACCGTCATGAACCTCGAAGACCCGATCATGAAAGAGCTCCTCGACGAGGCGACCGACGACTTGGTTGCGCACGTCACCGCTCTTCGTGGCCAGCTCGGCCACCTGCCGGTCGCCATGTATGGCGCGATCTTCCAGCACCCCTACATCAGGGCCCGTTTCGTCGGGGCGACCGGAGCGCTCGACGCCGCATCGGCGCCGGTGTTCGGTGCGGTCATCTTGGCGAGCCGTCCGACCGCCGGCCGCGACATGGGGTTCAAGGCGAGCTGACAACGGGCCCGTCTTTTAGCTGAGGCCGATCGTCACGACCACGGTCCCAGCTGGCGCGGGCTTTTCAGCCGAACGCCATTCGGCACGATCCGGCCGCCACTCCTGATCACCGACGACGACACCGGTGATGCCGGCGGTTGCCGAATGCGCGATCGCCCAGGCAGCCACTGTTGCAGTGCGGTGTTTAGCCGCAGTGTCGTCGCCGCTTGCGGTGTCAGTGAGGCCGCTGAGCGTCACCGTCGTCCGCTTCGCATCTAGTTGGACGACGGCCGGGTGGTTGATGTCGAGGTCGTGTTGCAGGCCGGTCGTCACCGCCGTGGCCGAAGCCGCGAGCTGGTCGGCCGGTGCCGGCGACGAGGCGGGATCCGACACCGAAGCGATTGCGAGTACGCCTGGCTGGGCGAGCCGGCAGCTGAGCTGGCCCGAGGTGGCGCCCGTCAAAGCGCCGGTGAGCGCGGTTGCCCTAGGTTCCCAGTCTTTGTATGCGTCTGGGTAGGCGTTTCGCTGCACGGCGCTGGCTGCCTTCGTGACCGAAAGTTGTTGCCAGTTAGGCACTTTCAGTAGGGCGTCGAAGAACTTGCCCGCTGCGTACGCCGGGTCGAGGATTTGTGTTCTGCTTCCCCAGCCTTGCGATGGGCGTTGTTGGAAGAGTCCGACCGAATCGGCGTCGCCGTAGTTCAGGTTCTGCAACTTGGACTCCTGCTGGGCGGTGGCGATCGCCACGATCAGCGCCCGTTGGGGCAGGTTCCGCTGCAT
>JBOGEK010000389.1:0-1564 GCA_050743645.1 Acidothermaceae bacterium | reverse complement strand
CTGACCCGGCTACCGCTCGCGGGCTAAGTTCTGGTGTATCTCCAGCACCCGCAGGGCATCGCATCGGTCGTGACCGCGACCTTTGGGCTCATCTTGTTGTGGCAGCTCTTCTTCCCGGCAGCGCCTGGCGATCCACTCGGCCACGGTTCCGAGCAGACCATCGACACCACCGAGAATCGACGCACGGCGTCTGGCGCGCGACACCCTCGCCACGGCCGACCTTCAGTGCCAGCCGGCCGGAGTCGCCGCACCCGTCGGTTGCCCTCTTCAATTTGATCTGGCGGCATAAGCGGTTCGCCTAGCTCGCCGTGAAATCGCCGGCATCGAGGCGGAGTCTCGTCAAACCGTGCGTTACCTCGTGGCGGGCCTTCTCACCGAGCGAATCCAAGCCGAAATCGGCGTCCATCAAGTCTTTCGTCGCGGTCTCGACCACGGCGAGGCCGGGCTCGGTGATCGCCGCGAGCGTGCCACGGCCCTCGCGTGGATTGGGGCGCCGCTCGACGAAGCCCGACGTCTCCAGTCGGTCGATCGAATTCGTGACGCTGGTCGGGTGCACCATCAGCCGCTCGCCGATCCGCCCGAGCGGCAGGGCGCCGTATCGGCTAAACCTCAACAACACCAAGACCTCGTAGCGCGCAAAGGTGAGACCGTGCGGCTTGAGTAGCTCGTCGTAGCGGGCGAGCAGGATCTGCTGGGCCCTCATGATCGAGGTCGCCACCCTCATGGCGGACGCCGAACCCCACGTTTCTTCCCAGCGCTCCGCCGCCCGCTCGATCGGGTCGAAGGGTAGGTTCAGCGGCTTTGCCACGCGCCAAACTTACCGGTCCCCTACGCTTTCGCCGTGGACTGGAGCCTGCGTTCGTGTGGCCGACATGGCCACGTCACCTACGCCCCGACCGAAGCCGCCCTCGCGGAGCGATTGCACGTCGAGACGCCCGCGGGCACGGCGTGGCGGTGCTTGCGCTGCGGCGACTTCGTCGTGGGCGCACCAGCGCGATCGGGGTCGGCGTCCGATGCACCCGTCGTCCTGCGCGGCCGGGCGTGGCGCGACGCGTTCGTGCTGCGATTGCTCGCAGCCGAGCGACTGATTCGCGGCTTGCTGATCGGCGCAGCAGCGTACGCGGTGTTGCGGTACGCCCACAGCGAGAACGCGCTCCGCATGCTCTTCGACAAAGACCTGCCGGCCGCGAAACCGCTCGCGAACGTGTTCGGCTACGACCTCGACAAGTCGTCGATCGTCCGTGAGATCCACAAGCTGCTGCTCGTAAAAACGTCGACGCTGCGCTGGCTTGCGGTCGCGCTCGCGGTCTACGCCGCGATTGAACTCGGCGAAGCTATCGGGCTTTGGCTGCTCAAACGCTGGGGCGAGTATTTCGCCGCCGTCGCTACCGCGATTTTCCTACCGTACGAGGTCTACGAGCTCACCGAAAAACTCAGCGTCGTCCGGGTGGGCGCGTTCGTCATCAATGTCGCGGCTGTCGTCTACCTGCTGGTCACGAAACGATTGTTCGGATTGCGCGGTGGGTACCTGGCCTACGAGGCCCAGCGCCACGAAGAATCGCTC
>JBOGEK010000388.1:0-3031 GCA_050743645.1 Acidothermaceae bacterium | reverse complement strand
CCGGGCGTGCCCGACATTTTGGTGACCACTCACGATTTAGCACGAGCCGTTCGCGGGGCCGCGCCTGAAGGTGACGTCGCGCAGCGTCGGCTTACCCGCTGGTTGATGGCGCGCCGGGCGGTCGCCGAGCGCTCGATCGACGAGCTCGGTGAGAACCTCCGCCCAGTCGCGCTCCCCGTCGACCACGAACTGCACGACGGACCGGCGTGGGCACGCCAGCATGTGCTAGGCGGCTGCCTCGACGTCGGCCCCGGTTTCGTGCGCCTCCATGCTGCCGACCCCGAACGGGTTGTCGTCGTCCCGCAAAGCGTTCTCGACGCGACCGGCGTCGACATCACGCCGTGGTGGCGCGGCGCCACCGAATACCTCGAGAACATGGGCGCGCTGGCGACGACCCGCTGGCGCCGCAACCCCCGCGAGCCACTCCGACCGATGGGCGACTGCGACGTGCTCACCCTGTTCGCTTCGGCGGTGTTCAGGGGCGCGTTGTGCGCGGACGCCGGTGGCATGCGCGCGGTCGCCGCTCCGGTGCGGCACCGCGGCTGGCTCGACCTCGCCCGCATCGACCCCGCCTTCGCCCAAGCAGCAGCTGCATTGGCGGACGACGAAGAGCGTGGCTTCCCCCGGCCGGTGTTATTGACGGTCGACGAGGTCGTGGTCGCGTTGCCAGGCGGTAGGCCGGCCGAGATCGTGCTGCGCGACGACGCCACCGAAGAGCAGCGGTGGCTGCGAGACGTGCTCTACCACTGAGACCCCGAGACCACCGAGACCACCGAGCGGCTGGCGGCAGCACGCCGCCGCGCTAGACGGTGTGCACGCCGGTGTCGAGTGAACCCAATCCGGCGACGGCCTCGACGACCTGGCGCGCGATGTCTTGCGCGGTGAGCCCGATGTCTGCGAGCACCTCCGACCGCTTGCCCAGGTGCAAGAACTGCTGCGGGATCGACTGCGTGCGGATCGGGGTGTCGATGCCACGGTCGCGCAGCGCGGTGGCCAGCGTCGCACCAGCGCCGCCGTGCCGACCGTTGTCTTCGATCGTGACGACGAGCGCATGCGACGCGGCGAGCGTGGGCAGCGCGGGGTCGATCGGCAGCGCCCACCGCGGGTCGACGACAGTCGCCGTGATGCCGTGGTCGGCCAGCCGCTGCGCGACGGCCAGCCCGATTTCAGCCATCGGGCCGTAGGCGACGATCAGCACATCGGCCTCGGGGTCACGATGCAGGACGTCGACGCCGCCGACCCGGTCGATCCGCTCGATCTCGACGGGCAGCGCGCCCTTAGGAAACCGGATCGCCGTCGGGCCGTCGTCGACCGCCAGCACCTCGTGCAGCAATTCGCGTAGCCGCGCGCCGTCTCGGGGCACCGCGATCTTCATGCCCGGCACCAGGGACAGAATCGAGAGATCCCACATGCCGTTGTGGCTCGGGCCGTCGTCACCTGTCACACCGGCCCGGTCGAGCACGAAGGTGACCGGGAGGCGGTGCAATGCGACGTCCATCAAGACCTGATCGAACGCGCGGTTGAGGAACGTGGCGTAGACGCAGAAGACTGGGTGCAGGCCGCCCATCGCCATACCGGCGGCCGAGGTGACAGCGTGTTGCTCGGCGATGCCGACGTCGAAGATGCGCTGCGGATAAGCCTCGGCGAAGGCGGCGAGCCCGACCGGATGCAGCATCGCCGCGGTGATCGCGACGACGTCTGGCCGATCGGCGCCGATCTGCACGATCTCGTTGGAGAACGTGCTGGTCCAGCTCGGCGGCTTGGGTTTCTCACGACCCGTGACCGGGTCGAACGCGCCGGGACCGTGCAAGTGGTCGAGCTGGTCGTTTTCGGCCGGCCCGTAACCGAGGCCTTTCGTTGTGACGCAATGCACGATCACGGGGCCACCGAAACGCCGGGCACGAACGAACGCCGACTCCATGGCAGCAACATCGTGACCGTCGACCGGACCGACGTACTTCAGGCCGAGATCTTCGAAAAGCCCTTGCGGCGTAAGGACATCTTTGAGGCCCTTCTTCATGCCGTGCAGCGCATCGTAAAGCGGGTCGCCGACGAGCGGCGTGCGGCCGAGCACCTCTTTGACCTTCTCGAGCGCCTTCTCGTAGCGCGGGTTGGTGCGCAGCGTGGTGAGGTGCTCGGCGAGCCCGCCGATCGTCGGCGAGTACGAGCGGCCGTTGTCGTTAACGACGACCACGACGCTGCGATCCTTCGCCAGCGCGATGTTGTTCAGCGCCTCCCAGCACATGCCGCCGGTGAGCGCACCGTCACCGACCACCGCGACCACGGTGTTCTTCTTGCCCCGCACCGCAAATGCCTTCGCCATGCCGTCGGCATAGCTCAGCGCCGTGGACGCGTGCGAGTTCTCCACCCAGTCGTGCTCGGATTCGGCCCGCGACGGGTAGCCCGAAAGCCCACCACGCTGCTTCAGCTTCGCGAACCCCTCGCGTCGTCCGGTCAAAAGCTTGTGGACGTAAGCCTGGTGCCCGGTATCGAAGACGATCGGCTCGGACGGCGAGTCGAACGCCCGGTGCAGCGCGATCGTGAGTTCGACCGCACCCAGGTTCGGGCCGAGATGGCCACCGGTCTTGGCGACAGCAGCCACCAGGAAGTCGCGGATCTCCTCGGCAAGAGGGGCTAGCTGAGCGGCATCAAGCCGCTTGACGTCGTCGGGGCCGGCGATCGAATCGAGCAGACCCACCTGGACCCTCACCTCACCGTTTCGACGACACTCGCCGGCGCGCTCCGCAGACTCCCAAGCATTTGCCGTGCCCCGGAGTCTAGCCGGTGGATCACGTTCATCAATCACAATGGTGACGCAATGCCCCGGCTGCTGGGTTTCACACGCGGTGAAGCAAGCCACCGCGGCTGAGCCGAAACATTTGGTCGTCGCCCGCCTGTCAGCACGCCGCCAGGAACTCCAGCCGGTTGCCGTGTGGATCGTGCGCGTAGAAGCGGCGGTACCCCGGAAATCCGTCGTCCCACTGGACGTCGACCTCGGCGCCGACGAGCCGGGCGGCGAGCGCTTCAAGAT
>JBOGEK010000387.1:0-2409 GCA_050743645.1 Acidothermaceae bacterium | reverse complement strand
GTGCTGGCCGGTGTCCGGGTGGCAGGCTGGCGTTTTCGTGCCAGCTGGTGACGCGGTAATGCAGCACGGCGGCCAGGTCGCGGACGGGCTCAGCGCCGTCGTCCGTCTCGTCGCTGCGGACGTCGAGAGCTACGCCGGCAAGCAGTGCTGGCAGTACCCGGTGCATCGGGTGGCCGTCGTGTTCGGCTCGACGTAGCGCCGCCACGAGCGGCCCGAATGCCGGTGAGGCAAGGACATGTTCGGTCTGCTCGGTCCCGAGCCCGCAGGTTGCGACAAGACCGTGCCAGCGTTGCCGTTGAGCCGTTTGGATGAGGATTTCGTGGATCGGCGCGAGCCGGGCCAGCGACGTCGCGTCGTCTTGTAGCGCGCGCAGTGTTTCGGTGGCCGATGTTTGCGCGGTCGTGGTGGCAAGGATTTGTGCCATCACCTGGCGGCCGGACTGTTCGGGCGCGGGCGCGCCGTCGTAGGAAGGGTCGGGGGTGTCGGTGGCGATGAACGCGTGGTTGTCGGTGCGGCCGCGGGTCATCGCGACGTAGCCGAGTTCGCGGCTCATCCCGGGTCGCAGGATCGTAAAGCAGGCGTCGACGGTGATGCCTTGGGCGCGGTGCGCGGTGGTCGCGTAGCCCAGCTCGACGTGGGCGGCGACGTAATCGGCCGGCAGTTGAACCATCGACCGGGACGCGTGCCGATCGCCGGTGCGACCAAGCCGACGTGCAACGAGCGTGCCGTCGTCGCCTCGTGCGGTGATGGTCCACAAGTCGCCGTTGCGCACCCAGGCTCCGCTGCTGGTGCGCAGGTCGCGGCGATTGCTGCGCGTGACGATGGTGTCGCCGACGCCGGCGGTGGTGTCGTCCTGCAACCGGACGCCGCCCGCCTCGACGAGGCTGCCGCGGACCCGGGCGTCGCGGGCCTGGGTGTTGAGGTCGGCGACGGTGGCGTTGTCCGGCGCTATCAGCAACGCCGTCCGGCCCGCGGCGATGGCGGTTTCCCACGCCGTGTAGGCGTCGGCGGTCATCACCTCGGCGGGGCCCTCATGCAACCGGCCGTGGCTGGCGTAGGTGCTGATGCACGTCTGGTCGCCGACGCGGAGTTGCTGACCCGCGGTGGCCTCCCACGCGTGGACAAACCGCCACAACGAGGTCAGCTCGGCGACGCCTGTTTCTGCGGCGAGCAGTCCGAAGGCGCCGCCGGCGTCGACCGAAGTGAGTTGGCGGTGGTCACCGACCAGCAACAGCTTCGCCCCCGCCGCGACCACTTGTCGGCTGAGTTGGTCGAGGGTGAGCGTGCCGGCCAGCGAGGCTTCGTCGACGATCAGCAGCTGCCCGGCTCGCAACCGAAACCGCGCACCGGCACCCACGAGGTCGGCACCCTTGCGGTCGATACTCGCAACCGCGGCGCCATCGCGACGGGTCAGGGCTGCGGCGCGGAGCGCGCGGAGTTGGTCGAGTTTGGTGGCCCGGTCGCGGCCCGCAGGTCCGGTGGTTTCGTGTAGCCATTTCGCGGTGTTCTCACACCCAACGCCGAGCGCGGCGGCGAGTTCGGCAGCGGCGGTCGCCGATGGGGCGAGCCCGACCACCATGCCGGGCCCGAAGGCGGTTTCCCAGCTGTCGCGGAGCACTTTCAGTGTGCTGGTCTTACCCGAACCGGCCGGCCCGACGAGCACATCGAGCACCCGGCCGGAGCTCGCGATCGTCCGCACTGCGGCTGTTTGGTCGGCTGCCAGCACGAGGTTGCCGGCGCGGTTTGCCGCGGCGTGTTCGAGGCTTAGCGACAGCACGTCGGCGTCGATGCGCGGTCCGCTGGTCGTGCTGGCGGCGGCGAGCAGTCGTCCTTCGGCGTCGAGGATTGCCGGTGCGGTGAAGACTTCGCTGCGGTGCCGGCGAAACGCCGACGCACCATCTGTGCGGGCGAACGCGTCGACGGCGGGCGTCAGCTCCGGTGGAGTGAGTTGCAGACAATGCCCGTCAATTGCCAGCTGCGCAAGGTGTTCGACGAGTTGTAGCCGATCGGCGGCGGTCGCCAGCCGCATCGGCTTGGAGGCGCGGGCGGCTTCGGCGATCAGGTTCCACCGGGTCCAGGTGGAGCGACGTTCCATCACCGCGTCGACAACCGAACCGGCGAGGGAGTCAAGCACCCCGTCGTCCATCTCGTCGAAGCGAACCGGATGTGCGCCGTTGCGAAGCACACGCGCAATCAGGTGCTCGACCGGTTCGGGGAGGAGGGCCTGCGCACGTTGCCGCCAGTCGTGCAGTAGTTCCGGTAGGGCGCGTAGGCGTTTGGCGGGGCGGGATTTGCGGGTCGCCAGCTGGCGTAGCCGGATCATCTCGTTCCGACTCGGGGTGCGGCCTTTCGTCGTCCGGAAATCGGCGAGCAGTTCTCGCAGCGATGCGTGCACTTGGGTGCTGCGGG
>JBOGEK010000386.1:0-2916 GCA_050743645.1 Acidothermaceae bacterium | reverse complement strand
GTGCCCGACGACGTCGGCGATCTCCCTCTCGCTGACCAGGGCGCCCTGCACGCGCAGCGGCTTGGACGCGCCCATCGGCAGGAACAGCCCGTCGCCGAGCCCGATAAGCTTCTCCGCACCCGGCTGGTCGAGGATGACCCGGCTGTCGGCCAGGCTCGATGTCGCGAACGCCAGCCGCGACGGCACATTCGCCTTGATAAGTCCGGTGACGACGTCGACGCTCGGTCGTTGTGTTGCGAGCACCAGGTGGATGCCGGCGGCGCGGGCCAGCTGGGTGATGCGGACGATCGACTCCTCCACGTCACGCGGCGCCACCATCATGAGATCGGCCAGCTCGTCGACGATCACCAGCAGGTAGGGGTAGGGCCGGTAGACCCGCTCGCTGCCGGGCGGTGGCACGAGTTTGCCGGTGCTGACGGCCTTGTTGAAGTCGTCGATGTGTCGGAAGCCGCTCGCGGCGAGGTCGTCATAGCGCATGTCCATCTCGCGCACGACCCACTGCAGCGCCTCGGCCGCCTTCTTCGGGTTCGTGATGATCGGCGTCACCAGGTGCGGGATGCCTTCGTAGCTGGTGAGTTCGACCCGCTTCGGGTCGACCAACACCAGGCGCACCTCGTCGGGCGTCGACCGGCTGAGCACCGAGGTGACGATCGTGTTGATGCAGGTCGACTTGCCCGAGCCGGTCGCACCGGCCACCAAAATGTGCGGCATCTTCGCGAGGTTCGCGCAAATGAAGCGACCCTCGACGTCCTTGCCGAGCCCGACGACCATCGGGTGGTGGTCGGACGTCGCCACCGTTGAGCGCAGCACGTCGCCGAGGCTGACGATGTCGCGGTCGGCGTTGGGGATCTCGATGCCGATCGCCGACTTGCCAGGGATCGGCGACAGGATTCGCACGTCGGCACTCGCGACCGCGTAGGCGATGTTCTTGCTGAGCGCGGTGATGCGCTCGACTTTGACGGCAGGCCCGAGCTCTACCTCGTAGCGCGTCACTGTTGGGCCACGGGTGAAACCGGTGACTTGCGCGTCGATCTCGAACTGCTCGAGCACCGTGGTCAGCGCCTCGACCACGGCGTCGTTGGCCTTCGTGCGCGCCTTGGCCTGCGACCCCTCGCGCAGCATGCTCGGCGGCGGCAGGTGATAGGTGATGTCGCCCGACAGCAGCAACTGCTCGGCCCGGGGTGGCAGCGGCTCGGGTCTGGGTGCCTTCGGTTTGCCGCCGGCACCGAGGTTCGCCGGCTCGTCAAGGATGCCGTCGAGCAGCCCTTCGGTGGGATCACCCGCCGTCTTGGCCGGTTCGTCGAGGATCAGCGGCGTATCGAAGGGACGGTTGCCGGTGGCTGCACTGCCGTCGTCCGAGCCGGCGAATGCACCGACCCGACGACGGCGGCTGCCACGACGCAGGGCCGGTGGTGGCGGCCCGTCGAGATCGATCAGTAGGTCGGCGTCAGTTGCCTGGTCGGACGGCGTGCGCCGCAGCAGTCGGTCGCGCAGTTCGGCAACGCGGCGCGGGATGGCGTTGACCGGGGTTGCGGTGACGACCAGGACGCCGAACCCGGCCAGCAAGACCAGCAGCGGGATAGCGAGCACTGCGGTGACTGCCGCAACCAGCGGAGAGCCGACCATGAAGCCGACGATTCCGGCGGCGTGCCGCATCACCTGCTCGCCGCGCGCGGGCTGCGGATTGCCGTGGGCGACATGCACGATGCCCAACGCGCCGAGGATCAGCGCGGTCCAGCCGATGACCACCCGACCGCTCGCGGTCGCTCTCTCGGGGTGCCGCAGGATCCGCCAGGCAAGTGCGGCCAGCAGAATCGGGACGACGGCCGCGCCAGAACCGAAGAGTCCGGCGACGACAGCGACCACCGCGGTGCCGACCGGTGGGGGTAACTGCCACCAGACGCCACCCGCGATGACGATCGCGGCGGCGAGCACCGCGAAGCCGACGCCGTCACGGCGATGCGCGGGGTCGAGGTCTCGCGCCCGCGCGCCGGCCGCCCGAAAAGCCGCACCGACCAGGTGCGCGAACGCCATCCAGATCGCGCGCAGCACGCGCCCGAAGAACTTGAGTAGCCGGACGACGATCCCGCCGTGCGGCCGGTTGCGGTATCCGCCTCGCCCGTACCGGCCGCCGCGGCTACGGCCAGTGCGTCGGCGAGCTGCCGAGCCGCCAGTGCCCGACCGCGCACCCGAGCGCGCACCGGACCCCGCGCCCCCTGACGTGGACGGGCGGGGGCGAGCGGGTGCACGGGTAGCCATGATCCCGAGGCTACCCAACACATCCCATCAGTCTCAGTAGTCACAGCGGTTAGGCGGCCGCGTGTCGCGAACGCTGGTGTCGCCAACAGCGACCCGTCGCCGCGCCAACCCCGTGCGGGCCGCTTTTCGCCGTCCGGCGGCTCAGACCTCGACGACGACCGGGATGATCATCGGACGGCGGCGGTAGGTGTCGTTGACCCAGCGGCCGACCGTGCGGCGAACGACCTGCTGCAACTGCGAGGCGTCGGCCATACCGTCGGCCACCGCCTTCTCGATCGCGTCCTGCACCCGTGGCAGAACCTCGACGAGTGCGGCATCGTCGATGCCCGACCCACGAGCGTGGATCTCGGGCGGTGCGCTGACCTTGCCGGTGGCCGAGTCGATGACGACGACCACCGACACGAATCCTTCGTCACCGAGAATTCGCCTGTCTTTCAAGGACGTTTCGGTGACCTCGCCGACCGATATGCCATCGACGTAGACGTAGCCGCTGCGCACAGCACCGACGATCGAGGCGCGACCGTCGACGAGATCGACCACCACGCCGTCTTCGGCAATCACGATGCGGTCGTCGGCAACACCCGAAAGTCGCGCGATGGTGGCGTGCGCTTCGAGGTGGCGCCACTCACCGTGAATCGGCATGAAGTTGCTCGGGCG
>JBOGEK010000385.1:0-15259 GCA_050743645.1 Acidothermaceae bacterium | reverse complement strand
GCTGCAGCAGCAGCAAGCCGCAGGCAGGTTCAGACACGAACTCGCCATCAACGAGCTCGAGTTCGAGCCCGGCGACGACGAACAACTCGAGTGCACCGGCACCGGCACCGGCCTCGAGCGCTGCCGCGCTCGCCGTCAGCGGTCCGACGACCATCACGGTGAACTGTGAGCCGCCGACCACTGCCGCGACCCAGCGCAAGGAATGGCTCGACGACGTCGCGTCGTTCGAGAAGCTTTACCCGAACATCACCATCAACAGCAAAGACGAAGCACCCTGTGACGACCCGAACACGTTCTCGGCGAAGCTGGCCAGTGGCCAGGAAGAGAACGTGTTCTACCTGTACATGACCGACACCCAGCAGGCGATCGACTCCGGTCAGGTGCTCGACATCTCGAAGTACGCGAGCCAAATCCCCGGCCTCGCCGACCTGCAGGACTCCGTCATCAACATCTTCCGCAAGGGCGATGCCGCAAGCGGTGACCTTTACGGCTTGCCGAAGACCAACTACACCCTCGGGCTCGTCTACAACCGCGACCTGTTCAAGCAGGCCGGCCTCGACCCCGACCAACCCCCGACCACGTGGGCCGACGTGCAGGCCGACGCCAAGAAGATCGCCGCATTGGGCAACGGCACAGTGGGCTACGCCGACTACAGCGCGGGCAACACAGGAGGCTGGCACTTCACGGCTGAGATGTACTCGCAAGGCGGCGACGTCGTCGGCGCTGACGGCAAGGCCGACTTCAACAACGCCAAGGGTCTCGCGGTCATCAACAACCTCAAGCAAATGCGCTGGACCGACAACGACATGGGTTCGAAGCAACTGCTGCAGTACAACGACACGATCCAGATGATGGCGGGCGGCAAGCTCGGCATGACGGTCGGCGCACCTGACTACTTCAACGCAATGAAGGCCAACTTCAAGGCCGACCTCACCAAGTACGGCATGGGCGCAATGCCGGCAGGCGACAGCGGCAGCGGCACCCTGCTCGGTGGTGACGGCTACATGTTCAACAAGAGCGACACCCCTGACCAGGTGATCGCCGGTCTGTTGTGGCTCGAGTACGAAAATCTCACGCCGGGCACCGGTCAGTTCAACTACCAGCGAGCGTCAGCCGACGGCAACCCCGTGGGTCTGCCCGAGCCCGACCTGTTCCAAGGTGACACGGCCACGAAGGACCAGGCCGCGAAGTCGAGCATCGCGAACCTTCCGGTGGCCAACTTCCAGCCCTACGTCACCGCGACGCCGAACCTCAAGGGCAACGTCGAACCCCCGCAGGCGCAGGCGGTCTACAAAGTGCTCGACGGTTTGATGTCGGCCGTTCTCACCAACAAGAGTGCCGACCCGCAGAAACTGCTCGACCAGTACACCTCGCAGGTGAACGCCGTTTTGGCCAACGCCGGCTAAGCGCTCGGCCGGCCTCTGCCGGACACACCGCCGGAGCCGGACGGGTGCTAGGGACCGCACCCGTCCGGCCACCGGCTTCCAGCAGAACTCCCGCACCCACCGCACGCAGCAGTCCCGCACCCACGCCAAGTCCTATGACGTAACGGAGTTCAGACTCAGTGGCCACGATCAACGTCTCCCGTGCCAGGTCGGTCGACCTGCGCGCTGACCGATCTCGGCGTCGGCGCGCTCCACTTGCGAGCCGGCTGCGACGACACGCCATCGGGTACCTGTTCCTTGCAGGAGCAGTGATCTGCTTCGGGTTCTTCTCTTGGTGGCCGATCATCCGCGAAGTCATCATGAGCTTCCAGAAGACCAACTTCGCAGGCGACACCACGTGGGTCGGGATGAAGAACTTCACCCGAATCCGCCACGACCCAGAATTTTGGACGGCGTGGCGCGCTTCGGTCGACTTCTCCTTACTGGCGTTGGTGTTCGGCTACGCCATCCCGTTCATCGCCGCCGTCGTCCTGAATGAGATTCGGCATGCTCGGTCGTACTTTCGGTTGCTCGTTTACTTGCCGGTGATGATGCCGCCTGCAGCGGCTGCGTTCTTGTGGAAGTGGTTCTACGACCCGGGTGACGGCCTGTTCAATACGGTGTTGCGCGACCTGCACCTTCCGACATCGCAGTGGCTGCAGTCGACCAACACCGCGATGATCTCGCTCGTCTTGTTCTCCACCTGGATCAACATGGGGAGCGGAACGCTTATCTACCTGGCCGCCCTGCAGAACATTCCCGGAGAGCTCTACGAAGCCGCCGAAATCGAGGGCGCCGGCTTGTTCCGCAAGCTCTGGCACGTGACGATCCCCCAGACTCGGCTCATCTTGTCGCTGCTGTTGATGCTGCAGATCGTCGCGACGATGCAGGTGTTTCTCGAACCGTTTATCCTCAGCGGCGGCGGCCCAGAAGGCAAGACGACGACAGTCGTCTACCTCATTTACGAATACGCATTCCACTTCAACAACTACGGCAGTGCAGCAGCGCTCGGCCTTGTCCTTCTGGTGATCCTTGCCGGTTTCGGCGGGGCATACCTGTGGCTGAGCCGGCGCGGAGAAGAGGCGTAGCCGATATGGCCCACTACGAAACCCAGACGCGGACGCTCATTTCTGCCGCCCAACTGTCTCGCACTCGCGCGAAGGTCTGCTACTGGATCGCACTGGCGATCTTCATTCCGCTGTTCGCCGCGATCTTTATTTTTCCGCTCTACTGGATGGCAACGGGCGGTCTCAAGTCGGCGCAGGAAGTGATCCAGAGTCCGCCGACCTGGTTTCCGCACGCCTTTCACTGGAGTAACTACGTCGACGCGTGGAACCACCTGCGGCTGTCTCGGTTACTGCTGAACACCACCATCTACGCAGGTGGCGCGCTCGCGTTCCAGCTCGTTTTCGACGTTGCCGCGGCATACGCCTTGTCAAAGCTTCGTCCGGTGTTCGGCAACGTCATCTTGTTCATGATGCTCGCAACGCTGATGATTCCCGCAACTGTGCTCGCCCTGCCGACGTTTCTCACGGTGTTCAATCTGCCGATCCTGCACGTCAACCTGACGAACTCGCCGTGGGCGATCTGGCTTCCTTCTGTCGCGAACGGGTTCAACATCTTCTTGCTGAAGAGATTCTTCGACTCGATACCCGAAGAGCTGCTTGCCGCGGCGGCGATCGACGGCGCCGGACCGCTGCGCGCCCTCTGGTCGATCGTGCTGCCAATTTCCCGGCCGATTCTCGGCGTGGTCTCGATCTTCGCGGTCGTCGCCGTCTGGAAGGATTTTTTGTGGCCGTTGCTGGTGTTGAACAACCCGGCGAAACAAACGGTCAACATCGGCCTCTACGAACTGCAACAGGGCGCGCCGCAGGACGTTTTCACTGCCGCGTTGTTCATCTCATCGATCCCGATGATCGTGTTTTTCCTGATCTTCCAGCGAAACATCATGGGCGGACTCACAGCCGGCGGTCTCAAGGGCTGACCACGACCGCGCGGCAAACCCGCGAACCGACCCGGGCGGCGCACGACGTCGAGCCCGCAGAACTAGCTACGCCGAAAAGGAGCTACCACAGGTGACCACCGATCGTTCAACGGATGCCCGGGTGACAAGCGCCGCAACGCGCGCCCCCAGATGGTGGCCGAGCGCTGCCATCTATCAGGTGTACGTGCGCAGCTTCGCTGACGGCAACGGCGACGGCACGGGAGACCTCACCGGCGTCCGGGCGAAGTTGGCCTATCTGGCCGACCTGGGTGTCGAAGCGATCTGGTTCAACCCGTGGTATCCATCTCCGATGGCAGATGCCGGCTACGACATCGCCGATTATCGAGACATCGATCCGGTCTTCGGCACCCTTGAACAGGCCGAGCAGCTCATCGAAGAGGCCCACGATCTAGGCATCAAGGTCATCATCGATGTCGTGCCGAATCATTGCTCTGACGCGCATCCCTGGTTTCAAGCTGCATTGAAGGCAGCACCCGGTTCGCCTGAGCGAGATCTCTTCTGGTTTCGGCCGGGTCGCGGGCACGACGGCGAGTTGCCGCCGAACGACTGGAACTCGATTTTCGGCGGCCCTGCCTGGACCCGGATCACCGAGCCTGACGGCTCACCCGGCGAGTGGTACCTCCATCTGTTCGCTCCCGAGCAGCCCGACTTCAACTGGGACAACCCCCTCGTATGCCGCGAGTTCGAAGACGTGCTGCATTTTTGGCTCGGTCGTGGTGTCGACGGTATTCGCATTGACTCGGCCGCATTGCTTGTCAAAGATGCGACGCTCGCCGACCTCGGCGACGATCCTGCGCAGCTCGCGCAGCATCCCTTCGTCGACCTCGACGGCGTGCACGACGTCTACCGTGATTGGCGCCGGATCACCGATGGCTACGACGGTGAACGCATTTTGATCGGCGAGGTCTGGCTGCCCGATCGCGAGCGCTTCACCCGTTACCTTCGGCCCGACGAACTGCACACGGCCTTCAACTTCGACTTCTTGAGTTGCGCCTGGCGCGCCGACCGGGTGCGCACCGTGATCGACGCCACTTTGGCCGACCACGCGCCGGTCGGGGCGCCTCCGACGTGGGTACTTTCCAACCATGACGTCGTCCGTCACGTCACTCGCTACGGCCGGGCCGACACGTCGTTCTCGATGGACGACCGGCGGCTCGGCGAGCCCAGCGACCTGCTGCTCGGAACCCGTCGTGCTCGCGCGGTCGCGATGGTGACAATGGCGCTTCCCGGCGCGATTTACGTCTACCAGGGCGAGGAACTCGGGCTCTGGGAAGTCGAGGACCTCCCGACGGAACTCCTGCAAGATCCGATCTGGGTGCGCTCGGGCTACACAGATCGCGGGCGCGACGGTTGCCGGGTGCCCATCCCGTGGACAGGCGATGAGCCGCCGTTCGGCTTCAGCCCGGCAGGTGTCGATACCTGGTTGCCGCAGCCGTCCGGCTGGAAAGGGCTGACCGTCGACGCCCAACGCGGCGACCCGTCGTCAATGCTCGAGCTCTATCGGACGGCGTTGCAGATCCGCAAGCGGGAAAGCTCGATCCATACAGAGGCGTTCGAGTGGTTGCCGTCGTCCGACGATGTGGTGATGTTCGCGCGCGGCGACGACTTCGTGTGTGTTGCCAACGTTTCCGACCGAGCTGTCGACCTGCCACCGCACCAAGCAGTTCTGTTGACGAGCATTCCGCTCGAAGACGGTCGGCTGCCTGGTGACGCGACGGCGTGGATTCGGCCGCTGCCAACGGAATGACCGATGCGTAGGGCACTCGTCACAGGGGCTGCGGGACATCTCGGACGCCGCGTCGTTGAACTCTTCAACGCCGAAGGATTCGCGGTGTCCGCGCTGGTACTCGAGCCGCACGAACGGGTCGACTGTGATCGGCTCGTCGTCGGCAACGCCAGAGACCTCGACGTCGTCCGCGATGCATTGCTCGACGTCGACGTGGTCGTGCATCTCGCGGCGTTGCCGTCACCGAATTCAGGCACAGCGGAGGAGGTGTTCTGCGGCAACACCGCCGCCACGTTCACGGTGCTCGAACAAAGCGCCCTCGCGGGCGTGCAACTCGCCGTCATCGCCAGCAGCCAAGCGATCAGCGGTCTGCCGTTCGGTCCGCTACCACGTCGTCCGGCATATTTGCCGATCGATGAGCTGACTCCGTTGCAGATCGCAGATCCGTACGCACTGTCGAAGTTCACCGACGAGGCGACTGCGGCGATGATGTGGTGGCGGCACGGCCTCAGCGTTTGCTCGTTGCGATTTCCCTATCTCGGCGACGCCGATACGACCCTGCGATCGCGCGCGCAACGGCTGCATGACGATCCCAGCCTTGGTGTCTCGGAGTTGTGGGCCTACCTCGACCTGCGCGACGCGGCACGCGCCTGCCTTGCCGGTGCCCAACGCGATCCGAACGGCACCGACGTGTTCGTGGTGGCAGCACCGCGAACACTGGTGCCCTACTCGACCGAGTCGCTGCTCGACAAATACGCACCCGACGTTCCGCGACGAAAACGGTTCGTCGACAACGAAGTGCCGCTCGACCTTCGCCGGTCGACGGCCGTGCTCGGATTCGAGGCGCAATACCTATGGGGCGCGACATGACCGACGACCAACCACTCTCAGACCGCGTCGGATCACTCGACGACGTGACGGCGCCGCCATGGAGACACGTCGACGACCTGCGAATTACCAGCGTGCGCTCGATTGTCACCGCTCCTGAAGGTGTGCCGCTCGTCGTCGTCCGAGTCGATACGTCGGACGACGGGCTCTACGGCTTGGGATGCGCGACATTCACCCAGCGGTTCAGCGCGGTTACTGCAGTCGTCGACGAATACATCGCGCCGCTCGTGCACGGCAGGCACCCGGCCGACATCGGCGACCTCACCCGGATGGTTCATCACAGTTCATACTGGCGGGCCGGGCCGGTGCTCAACAACGCGCTGTCGGGCCTCGACATGGCGTTATGGGATATCGCGGGCAAGCGAGCCGGTTCGCCGGTGCACGATCTGCTCGGCGGTCGGGTGCGCGCTGCGGCGCCGACCTACCTTCACGCCGGTGGCGTCGATATCGCGGAAACCCTTGCCCATGCTGAGGAAATCATCGCAGGTGGCTGGAGTCACGTGCGGCTGCAGACGGGCCAGCCAGGCGCGGGCACCTACGGGAGCCGCCCGACGGGCGAGCGATATGAGAACCGCCCGCACCCTGATGGATGGGACGTCGGCCACTACCGGCGCGAGACGCCGGCGTTGTTCGCGGCCGCCCGCGAACGACTCGGCACCTCGGTCGAACTGCTGCACGACGTCCACAGCCGATTGACGCCGAAGCGGGCGATCATGCTCGCGCGTTCGCTCGAGGCTTACCGGCTTTTCTTTCTCGAGGACGTCGTCGCGCCGGAGCATTACGACCGGCTACCCGAGGTGCGTGCCGCTTCCCCCATCCCGATCGCTGTCGGTGAGTTGCTGGTCGCGGTGCCTGACGCCGTCCGCCTGGTGCTTTCCGGTTCGGTGGATTTCCTGCGCCTGCACTTGTCGGCAGTTGGTGGGCTCACGCCCGCGCGAAAGCTCACCGCGTTGTGCGAACTCGTCGGCGTACAGACGGCATGGCACGCACCGGCCGACGTTTCTCCGGTTGGCGCGGCGGCGAATCTGGCCCTCGACGTGAGCACGCCGGCGTTCGGAATCCAGGAAGGACACGTCTACAACGACGCGGCCTGTGCGGTCTTCCCCGGCACGCCCCAGCCTCGGCTGGGCCATCTTGTCCCGTCGTCCGCTCCGGGTTTTGGCGTCGATCTCGACGAGCGGGAGGCGGCGAAGTACCCACCGCGCCTGCTGGCCCACGACCGATGGGCGGTGCGCGTGCGGGCGACCGACGGCGGCCTGCTCGCCCCCTGAACCCGTTCGCAAACCCAGGTCCACGACACCCGCCAGGGCGCGTTCAATCAGCCACGGTGTCGGATTGATCCGGTCGAGTGACTTCAAAAGTCGATGCTTTGCTATTTTTCGTCGGTCTCTTGCGTAAGCCTGTCGAACATGGAATGGTTCGGGTGTTCATTCGCGGCAGTCGATGTCGCTGCTCTTAGCGGTTCTTTCGCGGCAAACCACGGGGTGCTTCGTTCATCCGGTTTCGCATTGAGACGAAAGAGGTCCACGCAATGTCCCATCGGCCACATCGATCGTCGGGCCGTCGCCTTCGATCTGCACTCGCCGCCATCGCGGCCGCACCGCTGGTTTCGGCAGGTCTTCTCGCAGTCACCACTGCGCCCGCGCTGGCGGCAGCCACCGGCGGCCAGGGCGCGTCGCTGCCGTATATAGAACTCCAAGCCGAGAATGCCTCGACCAACGGAACCGTCATCGGGCCTTCGTCGTCCGGCGTCTCGTACGGCACGCTCGCCGACGAAGCGTCGTACCGCAAGGCGGTCACGCTCGCGGGCCAGGGTAAGTACGTCGAGTTCACGACGACGGCGCCGACCAACTCGATCGACTTCCGCTACAGCATTCCCGACGGTTCGGGCGGCTCGGTGTACACCGCTCCGCTTTCGCTGTACATCAACGGCACCAAGCAATCCGACTTCACATTGACGGACGCCTACAGCTGGTACTACGGCGGCTATCCGTTCACCAACTCCCCCGGCAGCAACCCGCACCACTTCTATGACGAAGTACACCGGTTGCTTCCGACCACCTACCCGCAAGGCACCAAGTTCCGCTTGCAGGTCGACTCCGAAGACACGGCGAGCACCTACACGATCGACTTCGCCGACTTCGAGCAGGTCGGAGCGGCATTGACACAACCGTCGGGCTCTGTGTCGGTTACCAGCAAGGGCGCCGATCCGAGTGGCGTCGCCGACTCGACGAGCGCATTCAACGCGGCGATCAGCGCTGCAGGTTCCGGTGGCACCGTGTGGATCCCGCCGGGCACCTACAACATTCCCGGGCACATCGCGGTCAACAACGTGACCGTTGAAGGCGCCGGCATGTGGTACTCGACAGTGACCGGCACCGCACCCGGCTTTTACGGGAATTCGGCGCCGAGCCCCAGCACCAACGTCCACCTGTCGAATTTCGCGATTTTCGGCAACGTGCAGGAGCGGTGTGACAGCTGCCAGGTGAACGGCATCGGCGGCGCCATGTCGAACTCGACGGTGTCGAACCTTTGGATCGAGCACGACAAGGTCGGCGCCTGGATGGACGGGCCGATGGATCACTTGACCTTCAGCGGCATGCGCATTCGCAACACCACCGCCGACGGCATCAACTTCCACGGCGGCGTCACGAACTCGACCGTCACCAACAGCGACCTGCGAAACACAGGGGACGACGGTCTGGCGACCTGGGCCGACTCCGGCATTGGCGCGGACGCGTTCGACTCGTTCAACCACAACACCGTGCAGTATCCGATCCTGGCCAACGGCATCGCGATCTACGGGGGCCACGACAACACGGTCGACAACAACCGGGTCGTCGACGCCGGCCTCGCCCAGGGTGGCGGCATCCAGGTCGGCCAGCGATTCACCTCGACCCAGGTCGGCACGACGACCATCAGCAACAACACGATGATCCGTGACGGCAGCCTCGACCCGAACTGGAACTTCGGTGTCGGCGCGCTGTGGTTCGACGGCAGCCAAGGCGACTTCGCAGGGCCGGTCAACGTCACCAACGCACTCATCGAGCAAAGCCCTTACGAGGCAGTGCAATGGGTTGAAGGCACGATCCACAACGTCAACCTGAGCAACGTCACGATCTCTGGCACGGGCACCTACGCCCTCATGGAGCAGACCGGCGGCTCGGCGACGTTCACGAACGTGGTGGCGACCGGAGTGCCGCAAAACCCTCCGACGTACAACTGCGAGGGCAGCAACTTCGCGATCACCGATGGCGGCGGTAACTCCGGCGTTCTCAGCTCCAGCTGCGCGAATGGCCAGTCACCGACCGCGGTGTGGCCGCCTTACCCGAATGAGAGTGGCGTGTCGGTAACGCCAACCTCGTTGTCATTCGGTTCGTTGGCAACCGGAAGCACGAGCAACGCACAGACCGTGACGGTCTCGAACACCGGCAGCAGCTCGACGACGGTCTCGGCAACGATCAGCGGGCAATTCGCTGACACCACGACGTGCGGCAGCTCGCTCGGCGCGAATGCGTCCTGCTCGTACAGCGTGACGTTCAAGCCGACGTCGGCCGGCGCGCAGTCGGGCACGCTGGCAGTCACCGCGGGCGGCACTTCGACCAACGTGTCGCTCACCGGAACCGGCGTCGCGCCTGGCCCGATCCTGAATGCAAACCCGGGCAGCCTTTCGTTCGCGAGCACGGTTGTCGGCAGCACGTCGTCGTCGCAGAGCGTCACAGTCACGAACAACGGGACGACGTCAGCGACGGTGTCGGGCGTCTCGTCGAACAGCGGCGACTTCGTCGTCACGAGCAACAACTGCGCAACGATCGCGGTCAATTCGTCCTGCACCGTCGGTGTGGCGTTCAAGCCTTCGACCGGCGGAGCGCGCTCAGGCACGCTGACTGTGTCGAGCAACGCGAATAACAACCCAATAACGGTGGCGTTGACAGGCACCGGCATCGACTCGTCGACCAACATTGCCGCCGGCGCGTCGGCGAGCGCGAGCAGCAGCAACGGCTCGTACGTTGCGGGCAACGTCACTGACGCCGATGCCAGCAGCTACTGGGAAAGCGCGAATGGCGCGTGGCCGCAGTGGGTGCAGGTCGACCTCGGTTCGTCGTACAACCTGAGCAAGGTCGTGCTTCGGCTTCCGCCGACGACAGCGTGGGGTGCCCGCACTGAAACGCTTTCCGTGCAAACCAGTGGTGACGGCAGCGCTTTCTCCACGGTTGTCGGTTCGACTGGCTACACCTTCGACCCGACCGCCAACAACAACTCGGTGACGATCAACCTGCCGGCGAACACCAGCGGCCGCTACGTGCGGCTGAACATCACCGCGAACAGCGGCTGGAACGCAGGCCAGCTTTCGCAGGTCGAGGTTTATCCCGGCAGTGGCAGCGGTGGTGGCGGTGGCTCGGCATCGCTGTCGGCGTCGCCGTCCAGCCTGTCGTTCGCAAGCCAGAACGTCGGGACGACGAGCAGCGCGCAAGCCGTGACCGTGCACAACAGCGGCTCTGCTTCGGCGTCGGTGTCGTCGATCGGCGCCAGCGGCGACTTCGCGCAAACCAACAACTGCGGTAGCGCCATCGCGGCAGGCGCCTCGTGCACAATCAGTGTCACGTTCACGCCGACGGCGCCCGGTGCCCGCACCGGTGCAGTCACCGTCAACAGCAACGCGACGAACTCACCGACGACCGTTTCGTTGAGCGGTACGGGTGCGTCATCGGGTGGCGGAAACATCGACGCGACGTCGACGATCCAGGCCGAGTCGTACAGCTCACAGTCGGGTGTGCAAACCGAAACGACAAGTGACACCGGTGGCGGCCAAGACGTCGGCTGGATCGCCAACGGCGACTGGATCGCTTTCAACAACGTCGACTTCGGATCGACTGGGCTGAACGAGTTCACGGCTCGCGTCGCTTCGGGTGCTGCGGCCGGCCAGACCGGCAACTTCGAGGTGCACCTCGACTCGTTGAACAATCCCTCGATCGGGGCGATCAACGTCGGCCCGACCGGTGGATGGCAGAACTGGGTAACCAGCACTGCTGCAATCGCAGCAACCACCGGCGTGCACACCGTCTATTTGAAGTTCGTCTCGTCGCAGAGCGCGAACTTCGGCAATATCAACTGGTTCACGTTCAGCAAGACAACGGGCGGGTCGACCAACATCGCGCTGGGCAAGTCGATGAGTGCGAGCAGCTACACCCAGACCTACAGCGCGAACAACGCGAACGACAATAACGCCAACAGCTACTGGGAAAGCGCGAACAACGCGTTCCCGCAGTGGCTGCAGGTCGACCTCGGAGCAACGACGAACGTCAGCAAGATCGTGCTGACACTGCCGCCGTCGACGGCTTGGGGCGCACGCACCGAAACCCTGTCGGTGCAGGGCAGCACCAATGGTTCGAGCTTCACCACGATCGTGGGTTCGGCGGGCTACACGTTCGACCCGAACAACGGCAACAACACCGTCACGATCACGTTCAGCTCGAGCAGCACGCGCTACCTGCGGTTGAACATCACCGGCAACACCGGCTGGGCCGCTGGGCAGATCTCTGAGTTCGAGGTTTTCCAGTAACGAGCACGGCTCACTAGCGACGGAGGAGTCGGGTCGGAGGTTGACCTCCGACTCGACAATCCCCGCGCGTCAGCAGCGGGTGGCCCGCCGGTCAAGCGTCCGAGTTCGAAGCTCCTGAACCGGCATCCCACCATGCCCGTCGCCCGCTCGCGGCCGGTGGTCGGGCCCTACCCACAGAAACCCCTAATTCGGGCAAGGAGTGAAGGGACCATGAAAAGACATACGTTGCGCTGGCGGGTAATCGTCGGCGCCGTCGTCAGCTCAATGCTGATGACATTAACGGGAGTCGCCGGGTTCGCCGGCCAAGCAACCGCAGCCGGCCCGAACCTCGCCGCAGGCAAGCCAACGGCTGCGAGCAGCACGAACGCCGGATACGTCTCGGCAAACGTCAATGACGGCAACCAGTCGAGCTATTGGGAAAGCGCGAACAACGCCTTTCCCCAATGGGCGCAAGTCGACCTCGGCAGTACGCAAAACATCAGCCAGGTGGTGTTGAAGCTGCCCACCGGCTGGGGTGCCCGCACCGAAACGCTGTCGTTGCAAGGCAGTACCGACGGCTCCACCTATTCAACGATCGTTAGTTCGGCCGGCTACACGTTCGACCCGAACAGCTCCAACACGGTGACGATCAACTTCGGCGCGATGAATACGCGTTACGTGCGAGTAAACATCACGGCGAACACCGGGTGGGCAGCCGCCCAGCTCTCGGAGTTCGAGGTCTACGGCACCACAACGTCGTCCGGAAACCTGGCCCAGGGCAAGGCGACCGCTGAAGGTGGCCACACCCAGAACTACGCGTCGGCCAACACGGTCGACGGGAACCAGTCGACGTACTGGGAAGGCCCGGCGAACAACTGGCCGGCTAACTGGCTGCAGGTTGATTTGGGTGCTACAACCGCGGGCCTCAACAAGGTGGTCGTGCAATTGCCCGTCGCCAGCTGGGGCGCACGCACGCAGACGTTCGCCATCACCGGAAGCACTGACGGCACGAACTTCTCGACCATTGTGGCGTCGGCAAATTACTCATTCGATCCAGCGAGCAACAACACCGTGACCATTACCTTCAACGCCACGACGCAGCGCTACCTGCGGCTGTCGTTCACGGCGAACTCGGGTGCCACGGGCGGGCAGGTATCGGAATTCCAAGTTTTCTCCAGCAGCACAGGCGACACCCAGGCGCCGACCGCGCCCTCGAACCTCAACGGCACGACGTCGGGCACGACAGTCAACCTGAGCTGGACGGCGTCGACCGACAACGTTGGCGTTACCGGATACGACATTTACGCCAACGGTTCGCTACTTACCAGCATCGGCAACGTGACCACTTACCAGGCGACTGGTGTGGCGACAACCGCGACGGTCAACTACACCGTCAAGGCACACGACGCGGCGGGTAACCAATCGGGAGCCAGCAACACCTGGACCCACCAGGGCCAGTCGTCCGACACTACGCCACCTAGCACGCCGTCGAACCTGAACGGCACGACGTCAGGCACGACCGTCACCCTGACCTGGAACGCCTCGACCGACAACGTCGGTGTCACCGGGTACGACGTGTACGTGAACGGCGCGTTCTCCAAGACCGTTAGCAGCACGAGCACGACCGACACCGAGGCGACCACAGCTAGCGTGTCGTACTACGTCAAAGCGCGTGACGCGGCTGGCAACGTGTCGGCGGCGAGCAACACCTTCACCCGTACCGGCCAGTCCGGTGGTGGCAGCTGCACGACGCCAACCGACCAGGCACACGCCAAGCCGACGACGTCGTCGTCCGACACCTACACCTTCGTCGCAGCCAACGCGACCGACGGCGACGTGACGACGTACTGGGAGGGCGCAGTGCCCTCGTGGCTCGACGTGAACATGGGCGCAAACGTCACCGCCAGCTCGGTCGTGGTCAAGCTCAACCCCGATCCGGCATGGGGCACCCGCACCCAGACGTTCTCCATCACCGGCCGTGACCAAGCAAGCTCGACGTACACGACGATCGTGTCGTCGGCGACGTACACCTTCACGCAGGGAAACAACGTCGTGACCATCCCGGTCAGCGCAGCGTTCGCCGAGATCCGGCTGAACTTCACCGCCAACTCCGGAGCACCGGGCGGGCAGGTGGCCGAACTCAACGTCAACGGCTGCCCCGCACCGAATCCCGACCTCACTGTCAGCAACGTGACGCACTCCCCCGCGAGCCCGGTAGAGACCGACGCCGTGACGCTGGGCGCAACCGTCACCAACGCGGGTACTGCGGCATCAGCAGCGACCACGGTGAACTTCTACCTAGGAACCACCACGGTCGGGTCGGCCAATGTGGGTGCGCTCACCGCCGGTTCGTCGACCACCGTTTCGGCAAACGTCGGTGCGCAGACTGCCGGCTCGTACACGCCGACGGCCAAGGTTGACGAGGCGAACGCGATCGTCGAAACCAACGAGAACAACAACTCGGCGAGCGGTTCGGCGTTTACCGTCGCACCGATTCAAAGCGCAGATCTCGTTGCCACCACGTCGTGGTCGCCAGGCAATCCGTCAGGCGGCAACACGGTCACCTTCACGACGGTGGTGAAGAACCAGGGCAACCAACCGTCGTCGACCAGCGCGCACAACGTAACGGTGACAGTCAAGGATTCGACGGGCGCGACGGTGAAAACCCTCACCGGGTCGGCAAGTGGTGCCATCGCGGCTGGTGCGAGCGGGTCGATCGACGACGGCACCTGGACGGCGGCGAACGGCAAGTACACCGTCACCACCACGGTGTCCGCCGACTCGGCTGAGGCGTCGGTCAAGCAGGCGAACAACACCAGCACCGCGCCGTTCTTCGTCGGCCGCGGCGCGAATGTTCCTTACGACACCTACGAAGCGGAAGCAGGAACGCTCAGCAGCGGCGCCACCGTGCTCACACCGAACCGCACCATCGGCGACCCCGCTGGTGAGGCGTCGGGCCGGCAAGCGGTCGCGCTTTCGGCGTCCGGTCAGTCGGTCAGCTTCACGACTCGGTCGGCGACGAACACCATCGACGTCCGGTTCTCAATCCCTGACGGGACGACCAGCTCGCTCGGCGTCTTCAACGGCTCGACGCAGGTGGGCACAGTAGCGCTGACGTCGGCGTATGCCTGGCTCTACGGCAACGAGACGTCGCCGCAGAACTCCGGCAGCGGGCCGCGGCACATCTACGACGAGGCGAACGCCGTCTTGTCGACGACGGTTCCGGCGGGCAGCACGCTATCGGTGCGCAACACCGGTGGCGGCACGATCGACGTCGACTTCATCCAGTTGGAGTTAGCGACGCCTAAGGCAAACCCTGACCCGACGCACCTGCTCGCGGTTTCTGGCTTCGACCAGAACGCGATTCAGACGGCGATCAGCACGGCGAGCCAAAGCTCGACCTACACCGGCATCTACTTGCCGGCGGGCGTCTACACCGTGTCGTCGAAGTTCCAGATTTCCCAGAAGCCGCTGGAGATTGCCGGCGCGGGCATGTGGTACACCCGCATCGAACCACCGGCAGGGCAAAGCAACACCGATATCGGGTTCAACCCGTCAGGTGCTGCGGCAACCGGTTCGTCGTTCCGCGACTTCGCGGTATTCGACAACTACAACAACCGCCAGGACGGCGCGGGCCAGGTGTTCCCGCTGACGAACGTCAGCAACATCACCAT
>JBOGEK010000384.1:0-2926 GCA_050743645.1 Acidothermaceae bacterium | reverse complement strand
CAGCGGTGTTACGTCGGCGACGTAACACCGCTGCGCACTTGCAAACCGAGTAAGCGGCCGTCGACCTCAGCGGGTGCCGATGATCCGATGCCGGCCAAAGGTCAGGGCAGCGCCGGCGAGGATGAGCCAGACCGGGCCGACGATTCCGGGATAGCCAGCGACCGACAAGCCCAATGACATAACCAGCACTGCGAGCACGGGCACAATGCTCAACACCGCCAGCCAGGTCGCAACAACCTTGTCGCGCAAGCCCAACCAGGCGATCGCGCCCGCTGCAATGACCACCCCAAGCCAACCAATGAATGCACCGAAGTCGTTGAGCACAAAGTAGACGAACTTTGCCTCGTCGCCGAGCGCGTTCTTGTCGACGCCGCCTGGCAGGTACAGCGCCATTGCGAGCTTCCACCCGTAGCCGAGAGCCAGGCCAGCTGCCGAGATGACGAATCCGTCGGCCACCACACGGGCAGCTGCACTGGCTGGCATCACGTGGGTGACCCGCGCTCGCCAGCATCCGGCGAATGCCAGCAGGCATGCGACGGCGACGTACCCGAGTGCGCCGCCGACGTGATACGTCGCGCCGGACAGGTTCTTCAACGCTTCGGGACCGACCGGCTCGGGGCCCGCGGTCACGTTGGTGAAGATCGTGGCGATCGCACCGAGCACGCCCGCCGCGAGTCCCCACAGCGGCCAGCGGCGCGATCCCGCCGGCTGGCCGGACGTCGTGTTTGTCTTTTCCGGTTCGGTAATCGTGGCCATGATGGTGGCTCCTTAGGTCGGCACTGCGCCCTGCCGGTTAGCGCGGCGCGCCGCAAGGCTGGCGGACCCGCGGTCCCGCCGCCGAGAGACAACCGTCCCAATCCGTCGGGCGAAATCAGCGAACCCGCTTGCTCGGTCGCCGACCTGCGCCACGATCTGTGCATGACGACGACCGCTCGCCTGGTTCGTCCCCGCTTCGTGGCGGCGGCGCCGTTCCTGGCCGCACTTCTCGGCGTCGTGTCGGTGTGCTGCGCGGTGGCCGCCACGATCATGCATCACGAACTGGCGAACGACGGCGTGACCGGCGTACGGCTGTCGGCGGCCGACATCGTTCTCGCGACCGCGTTTCCGATCGTCGCCGTGATCATCGTGATCTACCAGCCGCGCAACATCGTGGGTTGGTTGCTCTTGTCGACCGCCGGCATGGGCCCATATCTGCTCGCAAGCCAATACGCGGCCGAGTCGCTGGAGCCGGGCCGATCCGTCACCGGTGCAGCCGCCGCGACCTGGGTGTCGATCTGGGGATTCGCGCCATACTTCGTCGTGTGGGGCTTGGTGCCATTGCATTTTCCGGACGGCGCATTGCCGTCGCCGCGCTGGCGTCGGCTTCGCAACGTGACGGTCGCGACCATCACCCTTGAGATCGTCGCGCGAATGTTCGCGCCGGTCAGCTCGGACACCTCTGACCGGCTGCAAAACCCGCTTGCGCTGCCCGACGGTAATTGGCTTAACGTCGTCACCCTCGTCTCGTCGATGCTCATCGTGCTCGGCGCCGGTTCCTGTGGCGTCCTCGCCATCGTCGTGAGATTGCGGAGTGCGAGCGGTGCTGAACGTGCGCGCCTGCAGTGGCTGGTGCTCGGAGTGACGTGTCTCGTCGGATCGGCGATGGGTGGTGTCGCGGTCAGCGGGACGGGGGCTGACGCGGCGTTCGGGGTCGGCATGGTGTTACTGATCGTCTGCATCGGAGTCGCCGCGATCCGCCACCAGCTCTTCGACATCGGCACCGCGTTACGCCGAACCGTGCTTTACGCGCTACTCACGGCGCTGCTGTTGGCTGCCTATCTCGCGGCGGTAGCGGGCGCGGGTGCACTCGCACCAGGGCGCAGAATCGCTTATGCGGTAGTCGCAATCGTGGCCCTCATTGCCGCTGCGGCACGCGACCAATTGCAACATGCGGTCGACCGCATGCTTTTCGGCCATCGCCACGATCCACTCGCCGTGTTGTCGCGTGTCCGGGCACGCCTGGATATGGCGACCGGACCGATGGATGCGCTCGCCCAACTCGCCGAGGCATTGCGCGCCGCCTTGAAGCTGCCGTATGTCGCCGTCACGAGCGACGACCCACGACTCGCCCTGGTGTCTGCTGGAGTCGACGTCGGTGCTGTGGAGGACATCGCCGCGCACGATCACGGCGAGCAGGTGGGTTCACTTCTGGTTGGACGACGCCACCCCGACGAACGGTTCGACGCATCGGAACGGGCGGCGCTCGACGAGGTTGCCCAGCAAGCGGGCGCGCTGCTCGCGTCGGCGTCCTTACTCCACGATCTCGAACGCAGCCGCGAGACAATGGTGCTTGCCCGTGAAGAAGAACGTCGTCGGTTGCGCCGCGATCTGCATGACGGTGTCGGCCCCCAGCTCGCAGGCATCGCCATGCAACTCGACAGCCTGGCCGGTTCATTGACGGGCGAGCAGGCCGCCCGCGCCGAACGGTTACGCGACCAGTTACGCAACGCGGTCACCGACGTGCGCCACGTCGTCGAGGATCTGCGCCCTCCGGCTTTGGACGAACTCGGCCTCGTGCAAGCGGTTCGCCAGTTGGCAGAACCACTCGGTTCGATCGTGCGCGTCGACGCCGCCGAACCGCTTCCGCCGCTGCACGCCGCCACCGAGGTTGCCGGCTACCGGATCCTCGCCGAGGCGATGACGAATGCGGTGCGACACTCACAATGCACGGCATGCGTCGTGGCTATTCGCGCCGAGCGAGCGTGGTTGGTGCTCGAGATCTGCGACGACGGCACCGGACTAGCGCCGACCGCAACGCCAGGCGTCGGGTTGCAGAGCATCCGAGATCGCGCGAGCGAGGTCGGCGGTCGCTTGGAAGTCGCGGATCGCGCGGGCGGCGGTACCGTCGTCCGCGCACGGCTGCCGCTGGCGACGACGTGACGGCGCT
>JBOGEK010000383.1:0-16882 GCA_050743645.1 Acidothermaceae bacterium | reverse complement strand
GCAGGTAGCCGAGTTCTTCGTGAAGGCGGGCAAACCGTGCTGCTCGGTGATCGGCGACCTCTGTGCGGGTGGCCTGCTCGAGACCATCGGGGGTGAACCACATCAGATCGGCGGCGGCGCCGAACTTCGCCCTCCCGCGGCGTCGCAACTGGGCCTGGGTGATAGCCGCTGCTGCGATCTGAGCGGGCATCTGATCGAAACGGCGGCGAATCTCGGTCGCCACCCGCAGCGGATCGCTCCCGGCCTCCAACTCTTGAGTCGCGGCCTCGACGGCTCGGACGCCTAGGGGCGTGAGCAGGCTCGCGAAGCTGTCGACGTCCATGCCGGTAATGCTGTCAGCCCCGCGTTTCCCCACTCGCCTTGATCATGGCCAAAGTGTTCGCCTTGGCTCCGGCGGGCCGCGCCTTGCTCATGATCAACGCGGAAAGGCGAGGCGGGTCTGGCACTCAGGTTGACGGAGTGCTAAGGCCGCAATAGTCTTCGGAGTGGTGCTGGCACTCTCGGTTCGAGTGTGCCAACTGGCGGTACTCATGACTCGCATCAGGTCGGCCTGACCCCCGCGACGGCAGCCCGGCGAGACGGGAGTTCGGTGCACCGCCAGCTGATCACTGACAGCTCCGAAGTGCCCAGCTACAACCCAGACAAGACAACAAGACGACAACGAGGAGGGGGAGTCACAAAGTGACGACCGCCACCAGCTCGAAGGTTGCCATCCGGCCGCTCGAAGACCGCATCGTCGTGCAGGCCGTCGAGGCCGAGACCACCACGGCGTCCGGCCTGGTCATCCCCGACACCGCCAAAGAGAAGCCGCAGGAGGGCATTGTGCTCGCCATCGGCCCGGGTCGGTTCGAAGACGGCCAGCGCATCCCGCTCGACGTCAAAGAGGGCGACCGCGTTCTCTACAGCAAGTACGGCGGCACCGAGGTCAAGTACAACGGCGAGGAGTACCTCGTGCTCTCGGCCCGCGACGTACTTGCCGTCATCGACAAGTAGATCTCGGTAGTTGCACCGCACGCTCATACCGCCCCGGCGCCGAAACTGGCCCGGGGCGGTCTGCGGTAGGCGGCAGTCAGTCAGCCGCGCGCAGACACCACCGCAACATTCCTGAGAGGACCGCATCGCGCAATGCCCAAGATCCTGCAGTACGACAACGACGCCCGTGCCTCGCTGCAGCGCGGCGTCGACGCGCTGGCTGACGCCGTCAAGGTCACCATCGGCCCGAAAGGCCGCAACGTCTTGCTGGCAGGCGGTTCTGGCCGGGCCACGATCACCAACGATGGCGTGACGATCGCTCGCGAGATCGAGCTCGACGACCGCAACGAGAACCTCGGCGCCCAACTGGCGAAAGAGGTTGCCACCAAGACCAATGACGTCGCCGGTGACGGCACCACAACGGCTACCGTGCTCGCTCAGGCGATGGTGCGTGAGGGCCTGCGCAACGTCGCGGCCGGCGCCAACCCACTCGCGTTGAAGACCGGCATCGACGCCGCCGTGAAGGCGATCTCCGACCAACTTCTCGCCACGGCTCGCGAAGTCGCCAACAAGGATGACATCGCCAATGTGGCGGCGGTTTCCGCACAAGACACCACTGTCGGCACGCTGATCGCCGACGCGTTCGACAAGGTTGGCAAGGACGGCGTCATCACCGTTGAAGAGTCGAACACGATGGGTGTCGAGCTCGAGTTCACCGAGGGAATGCAGTTCGACAAGGGCTACATCTCGCCGTATTTCGTCACTGACAACGAGCGCATGGAAGCCGTTCTCGAAAACCCCGCAATCCTTTTCTACGACGGCAAAATCGGTGCTGTTGGCGATCTACTGCCGCTCTTGGAGAAAATCATCCAGGGCGGCAAGCAGCTCTTGATCGTCGCTGAAGACGTTGACGGCGAGGCGCTGCAAACCCTCGTGGTCAACAAGATTCGCGGCACGTTCACCTCTGTTGCCGTGAAGGCGCCGGGCTTCGGTGACCGCCGCAAAGCCACCCTGCAAGACATGGCGATCCTCACCGGCGCGCAAGTCGTTTCTGCAGAAGTCGGCCTGAAGCTCGACGAAGTCGGCCTCGAAGTGCTTGGTTCCGCCCGTCGCGTCACGGTCACCAAAGACGACACGACAATCGTCGAAGGTGGTGGAACCGCGGAGGCGCTCGACGAGCGGGTGCGAAACCTGCGTGCCGAGCTCGAGCGCACCGATTCCGACTGGGACCGTGAGAAACTGCAGGAACGGCTGGCAAAACTGGCCGGCGGCGTTGCGGTGATCAGCGTGGGCGCGGCTACCGAACTCGAACTGAAGGAAAAGAAGCACCGACTCGAAGACGCGATTTCGGCGACCCGGGCGGCGGTCGAAGAAGGCATCGTCGCCGGTGGCGGCGCCGCCCTCGTGCACGCCGCGACCGTGGTCGACTCGCTGCAGCTCACCGGCGACGAAGCGACCGGTGCGTCGATCGTGCGCAAGGCAGCGGTTGAACCGTTGCGCTGGATCGCCGAGAACGCCGGTCTCGAAGGCTATGTCGTCGTCGAGCGGGTCGCTGGGCTTGCGGAGAACAACGGGTTGAATGCCGCAACCGGCCAGTACGGCGACCTCATCGCGCAAGGCGTCATTGACCCGGTGAAGGTGACGCGTTCGGCGCTGGCCAACGCGGCGTCGATTGCTGCGATGTTGCTGACGACCGAGACGCTCGTGGTCGAAAAGCCTGCAGACGCGCACGCTGCTGACGGCCACACCCACGGCGGCGGTCACGGGCACAGTCACGGTCCCGGGGGTCACACGCACTAGCACAATCCGTCGGACGTCAAAGGTGGCGGGCGCATTCGCGCCCGCCGCCTTTTTGGCGACGCGCAGGTGTCCTAGACGAACGTGAGCGACCCGAACGAGCCGCTACCGAGTACCTGGCTTGCGTCGGCGCCCAGCACTCGTTCGAGCAAGGTGGCGTACACCGACCTGAAGTCGACGTTGTACTTGAGGTCGTCCAATGAAAGGTCGGTGAGGCTCGGCTGCTCGCCATACATACCACCGTGGACGTTCGTTCCGATGACGAACACGTTCGACGCCGTCCCGTGGTCCGTGCCCTGGCTCGCATTCGCGGCTACTCGCCGTCCGAATTCCGAATAGAGCGCAACCACGACGTCGTCGCCGCGAGAGCCAGCGGAAATCGTGGTTAGAAAGCCCGAGACAGCCGCGTCGAGCTGCCCTAGCAATCGACTCTGCGTCGCCTTCTCGTCAGCGTGGGTGTCGAAGCCGCCGACTTGCACCGAATAGACCCGGGTCGGTGCGTTGGCGGCGATGCACCGGGCGACGACGTCGAGCTGGCCGGCCAGGTCGTTTGCTGCACCGGCAGCTGCCGCCCCATTCGAGCTCGTGCCGGGCGAGGCAGCAGCTAACGGCATGGTCGACAGCGCGGTGCCGAACGTCTGCGCCACCCGGAACAGGTCGACACCTGATTGCGCCACCCGCGATTCGAGGGGCTGTTGGTCGGTCGCGACGGTGTCGAGTGCCCGCAAGCCGCTGCCGAAACGCCCGCTCGGCAACGAAATTCCACCGGACGACGGCAACGCTGCACCCGCACACTTCTGGCCTGCCAACAATGGCGGCAACACCGGTCCGACATTGACCGCGAGCAGCGGATCGGAGCCGTTGGCGTCGAGCCAGCGCCCGAGCCAACCGGTCGATTGCGGAGTGTCAGGTGACGCGGTCTGCCAGATCGCCATCGACTTGAAGTGGCTACGGTCGGCGTTCGGATAACCAACACCTCGGACGACGGCAAGCTGCCCCGCGTCGTACGCCTTTTTGAAGTTGGTCATCGACGGGTTGAGACCAAGACCGTCGGCCAGGGGCAGGATTTCGCTTTGCTGGTAGGCCAATTCGGGTCGGCTGGAGTAATAGGCCTTGTCGGTGTACGGCACCACGGTATTGAGCCCGTCGTTGCCGCCGTACATGGTCACCAGTACCAGGATTTTCGTGCCAGCGGGTAGCGGGTTCTGCTTGCCCGCCGCGACGACGTCGCGCATGGTGTAGCCGGTGGCTCCGGCAGCGATCGCGGCCGCGCCGACGACTCCGCTAGAAATCAGGAACTGGCGGCGCGACATCGGACGAGGCACGACAACTCCTTAGTTCACAACGTATTCGGGCGAGCACAGCGCGAGCGTGACGAGCGCCTCGGGGTCGTCTGCGACCTGTGCCAATGCCACGCGGGTCTGCGCTCCCCAGCCGTCGACCGACAGCAGGCGCGCCGCCGCGTCGAGCCGGCCGGACGCCGGTTCGTCGTCCACCATCGAGATGTCACCGACCCGCGCGAGCGCTTGCGAGAACTGCATCCGGGTGAGGCTCGCCGCCGTGGTGAGCCAGGCGGCGTCGGCGGGCCAGCCGCCGACGTTAGGTGGGTCGAACGGTAACTGTCCGAGGCTTCGCAGCACGGCGAGGTACTTCTCGCGTTTGGGCCGAACGCCCAGCGCGCGCATCGCACCGACCACGTACTCGACTGGCTGTTTCACCAGTTGGCCTTTGGTACCGGCGAACGAGGGCGACGTAAACACCGCATTGAACAGTGCCTTCAGATCGAGGTCGGAACCGTAGGCCGTCATGAGCTGCGTGAGCACCGGGTCGTAGGTGATGGTCTTGGCGAACCGGCTCCAGATCCGCGCGCAGACCCACCTCGACGACGCCTGGCTGTGCGTCAGGATTCGAATAACGTCGGTGCCGTCGAAATTACCGGTCTGGCCGAGAACCGTCTTGTCGGAGTTGTCGTGCAATCGCGGAACTTCGACGAACGCATCCGTCGTCCGGTTGTAACGCCAGCCGGTGTAGCAGCGTGCCGCCTGGCGGACGTCGTCCTCGGTGTAATTGCCGTAGCCCAGGGTGAATAGCTCCATGTTTTCGCGAGCGAAATTCTCGTTCGGGCGTGCCGCGACGTCGAGGTTCGTGTCGAGCCAGATCATCATCGCCGGGTCACGCGCGATTGCGAGGTCGAGAGCATCGAACGCGCCGAGACCATGGGAGCGGAACAGGTCGTTTTGCCGCAGCATCAGTGCCGCGCTGCGCACCTTCTGGATCGCGGTGGCGAAATGGCCGTGCCAGAAGAACGTCATCTTCTCGGCGAACGGGTTGCTCGCCATCACCATGCGGTCGAGCCACCACAGCATCAACTCGCGCGAATCGGCAGCGGCCAGCTTTTGATATTGCTTGCGCTGGTCGGCAGTGGTGGGTTTTCCCGGAGGCGCGGCGACGGTGAAGGTCGGCGCTGGGGTAGCGGCTGCTCCGGCGTCCGCGGCGGAACCGAAAAACGAGGCGACGGTTGCGGCGTAGCCGAGCTTCTCGGCGGTATCGAGCTGCGCGGCTGTCGCGCCGAAGCCGGCCCGGCGGAACAGGTGCGCAAGATCGCTGCGTGCTGCATCGGTCACATCGGCAGTACACCCGCGAAATGTTCGGATCGTGTCAGGACGACGTCATGGTCCGGAAACGGCCACGACCACGTCGCGGCGGCACGGCGGCGCGTGGAGCGGGGAGCGGGGTGAGTTGCGGAATCGTTGAGCCAGCTGGCGGCTCCTCGTTGGGCTGTGCCGCGATCCGCAGGGGAGGGCTGGGCGATTCGACCTGGCGAGCGGCGCAACCCTCAGCGATTCGCGCGGCGTCGCGTCGCCTGACCAAGTAACCTCCGCTTGGGCGATGAATGCCCGTTCCTGACCGTGCCGCTCGTGCCGACCGTGCAGCTCGCACCCGGTGCTCGGGAAGCAGTTCTCGCCAGAGAGGGGATGAGCGCCGCATGGACAGCGAGAGCAGCGCGCCGGCGCCGTCCCCGAGTGACGCCGCGCCGCATCCCGACGAGATGGCTGCGCTTCTCGCCAAGGGCGAGCGTGCCACCTTTCATGGGCCGCCCGGCACGGCGGTGACCGCGCTTGAACAGGCCGTCGAGCTGGCGACCGCCAGTGGCCGCATCGCTGAGGCAACGGCGGCAAGCTGGCTGCTCGGCGTCGCGCAGGCGGCTCGGGGCAAGTTCGGCACCGCGCTCACCTTGCTCGGCGGCGTGATGGGACCGCTGCGGGCGGCCGTGGCCGGAGAGCAGACCGCGCCCGAGCTTCGGCTGTTCGGCGCCCTCGGCGCCGCGACCGTCGCGAGCGTGCACCGCCAACTCGGCCGGCACACCACCGCTTGGGATTTCGACGCGCTCGGGCTGACCGCAGCCGATGCGATTCCCGGCCTCGACGAAGCTGTCTTCGACTGCCGCCTCGGTCTGGCCTCCGACGCCGTCGGGCTCGGCGAGCGCGACATCGCCAGCACCGAACTCGGCGTTGCCGCGGCGATTGCCGATGCGCACCCCGACTGGTGGCGGCAGCGGGTGCGGCTGGATTGGGTGCGCGCCGAGATCGCGTTGCTCGACGAAGATCCGCAAGGGGCGCAGGACGCCGCGACCGAGGCGATCGACCGCGCCGAGCTCGCGCGGGCGCCCCGCCACGTCGCCAAGGGGCTGTTGTTCCTCGGCGTGGCCCAGGCGCAGTCTGGCGCGGCCGAGACCCTCGGCACCCTGCGCCGGGCCGCGACGCTCGCCGAGCAGCTCGGCACCACCCCGCTGATTTGGCCGGCTCGAGCGCTGGTCGGCGCGATGCTGGCCGAAGAAGACCCCACCACTAGCGCCCGCAGTCTGCAGGCCGCCCGATCCGCGGTGCTGACGATAGCCGGCGATCTTCCTGATGACGTTCGCGAAGAATGGCTCGCCAGGCCCGATGTTGAGGCTTTACTCTCGATTTGAGTGCCCTGGTTGTCCGGGAATTGGGCTGTTCGGCGTAACGGAATGGCGCCTATGCGGCTCATGGTCCCGCCGAACCCTGCCGATGACTCTCTCGATAGCCGCGTGGAGCACGCACCCGCGCGGGGTGGCCGAAGGCACTTCGATCATGGGAACGGGCGAGCATCATGGAGACGGGCGAGCGCCGGTGACGACTGTTCTCATCTGCGACGACCATCGGCGGTTTCGCGACCACTTGCGCCGGTATGTCGCCGCTGTTCCGGGTGTCGACCGCATTGCAGTCGCCGACAACAGCGCCGAGACGATGGTGCGCTACGCGGCTGAGCTGCCCGCATTGGTTTTGCTGGACGTCGGGATGCCAGACCTCGGCGGACCCGAGACTGCACGTCGACTCGTCGCGGCTCACCCAGGCGCCAATGTCGTCATGCTCGCGGGCAGCGCCGACCACGACCGGTTGGCGCAAGCGATGGCTGGCGGCGCTCGCGGCTACCTGACCAAGGACGTCTCGGTCGAAGAACTTTGTGCAGCACTGGCGCACGTCGTCGTCGACGCCGGTGTGCAGCGGGCCAACAACGGCCACACCCAAATGCCGCCGATCGACCCGCCGTTGACCGAACGCGAGCGCCAGGTGCTCGACGGTATGAGTCGTGGCAAGACGAACAATGAAATCGGGCGCGAGCTGTTTCTCTCTGAGGACACCGTGAAAACCCACGCCCGCAGGCTTTTTCGCAAGCTCGGCGTGAACGATCGGGCCCAGGCAGTGGCGCTCGGCTTCCGCAGCGGCCTGGTTCGCTAGTTGCCTCTCCGCCTGCTAGCGGAGATCGATGGACGGCGGCGACTCGCGGTCCGGCTCGTCGTCTTGTGCTTCGTCGCCGGAGTCATCGCGCTCGGCTGATTCAAGGACGCCGTCAGCGAATCCTTGGGCGTAATCCCAGCTGACGTAATCGGCGGGGTCGGGATCGAACGCCGGCTCGTGAATGCGGGTGCCGCCGGCGTTGAGCAGGTGCCGCAGGTTCGCGCGCAGCAACTCCCATTCGAAATAGTGCGGTGCTTCGCAGTCGGTGCAGTCGACGACGAGTCCGCGGACGCCGCGCGATTCGAGCAGGGTCTGGAAGATCTCAAGATCCTCGAGATCGATCACGATTTCTTCGCGGTCGCGCGGTGTCAGCGGCTCGCTTGTCGCCTCATGCATGTCCGGAGCGTAACGCGAAGCAGCGAGCGCTGCCCGGTAGCATGGTGTCTCGACCGCGCCCGGAGGATCTCTTGAGCGACTCACTCCCTGAAAAGTTCGCTACCGTCGGCCTTACTTACGACGACGTGCTGTTGCTGCCTGCGGCGTCCGACGTGATCCCGAGCGGCGCAGACACCACTACGCGCGTCACTCGCAACATCTCGCTGCGCGTTCCGCTGCTGTCGAGCGCGATGGATACCGTCACCGAAGCGCGGATGGCGATCGCGATGGCTCGCCAGGGCGGCGTCGGCGTGCTGCACCGCAACCTCTCGATCGAAGAGCAGGCCGCGCAGGTCGACCTCGTGAAGCGCTCCGAGGCCGGCATGATCACCAACCCGGTCACCTGCTCACCCGACGACACGTTGGCCGACGTCGATCGGCTCTGTGCTCACTACCGCATTTCCGGCGTGCCCGTCGTCGACAACTCCGGTGTGCTCGTCGGCATCGTCACCAACCGCGACATCCGCTTCGAAAACGACCACTCGCGCCTGGTGCGCGACGTGATGACGCCCATGCCGCTGATCACGGCACCCGTGGGGGTTTCGGCGTCCGACGCGTTGGATTTGCTGCGGCGTAACAAGATTGAGAAGCTGCCACTCGTCGACGACGCGAACCGGTTGCGCGGTCTCATCACGGTCAAGGATTTCACCAAGCGCGAGCAATTCCCTGACGCGTCGAAGGACGCCGCCGGCCGGCTGCTCGTTGCCGCGGCGGTCGGTGTCGGCGAAGACTCCTACAAGCGGGCGCGCGCACTCGTCGACGCAGGCGTCGACATTCTCGTGGTCGACACCGCACATGGCCACTCGACCGGTGTGCTCGAAATGGTTTCTCGACTCAAGCGCGACGTCAGCGCCGACGTGATCGGCGGCAACATCGCCACCCGCGAAGGCGCGCAAGCCCTTGTGGATGCAGGGGCGGACGGCGTCAAGGTGGGCGTCGGACCGGGCTCGATTTGCACGACCCGGGTGGTTACCGGCGTCGGCGTTCCGCAGGTAACCGCCATCTACGACGCGGCACTTGCCTGCCGGGTGGCGGGCGTTCCGGTGATCGGCGACGGCGGTCTGCAGTTCTCCGGCGACATCGCGAAGGCAATCGCCGTCGGTGCCGACGCCGTAATGGTGGGCAGTCTGCTCGCGGGTGTCGAAGAAAGCCCCGGTGACCTCATCTTCATCAATGGCAAGCAATTCAAGAGCTACCGCGGCATGGGTTCGCTCGGCGCCATGCAGTCGCGCGGTGAGCGCCGTTCGTATTCGAAGGATCGCTACGCACTCGACGACGTGCTCTCTGACGACAAGCTGGTGCCGCAAGGAATCGAGGGCCAGGTGCCCTACCGCGGCCCGCTCGGACCCGTCGTCCACCAGTTGGTCGGCGGTCTTCGCTCGGCGATGGGCTTTTGTGGTGCCTCGACGATCCGCGAGCTGCAAGAAGCAAAGCTCGTTCGTATCACCGCGGCTGGGTTGAAAGAATCGCACCCGCACGACGTGCAGATGACCACCGAAGCGCCGAACTACCACTCGCGCTAGCGTTTTCTCCTTTAGATAGAAGGGTTTACTGGTGCCCGAAGTTCAGATCGGCATGGGCAAGAGTGCGCGTCGGGCGTACAGCTTCGACGACATCGCCATCGTGCCGTCGCGGCGCACCCGCGATCCTGAAGAGGTTTCGGTTGCGTGGCAGATCGACGCCTACCGGTTCGAGGCACCGATCGTGTCGAGCGCCATGGACAGCGTCGTTTCGCCCGAGACCGCAGTCGAGATCGGCCGTCTCGGTGGCCTCGGCGTCCTCGACCTCGAAGGGTTGTGGACCCGCTATGACGATCCGAAGCCGATGCTCGATGAAATCGCCGCGCTTGGCGAGGCCGACGTCGTTCGGCGGATGCGTGAGATCTACGCCGAGCCGATCAAAGAAGAGTTGATCGGCGTCCGTATCAAGCAGATTCGTGACGCCGGTGTAGTGACCGCGGCGGCGCTGTCGCCGCAGCGCACCGCGCAGTATCACAAGGCCGTTCTCGAAGCGGGCGTCGATCTGTTCGTCATCCGCGGCACCACGGTCTCTGCCGAGCATGTGTCGAGCCGGGCGGAACCGCTGAATTTGAAGAAGTTCATCTACGACCTCGACGTGCCGGTCATCGTCGGTGGTTCGTACACCTATCAGGCGGCGCTGCATCTGATGCGCACTGGCGCGGCTGGCATCCTGGTCGGCGTCGGCGGTGGTGCGGCACACACAACGCGGCACGTATTGGGCATCGGAGTGCCGATGGCCACGGTGGTTTCCGACGCTGCAGCCGCTCGCCGCGACTACATGGACGAGTCGGGCGGCCGCTACGTGCACGTCATCGCCGACGGTGCAATGCGAACGGGTGGAGACATTGCGAAAGCGATCGCCTGCGGTGCGGATGCCGTGATGATCGGGCTGCCGTTGGCGCGGGCTTCGGAGGCGCCGGGCCAGGGTTGGCACTGGGGCGCCGAATCGCGGCACGGCGACCTGCCTCGCGGCCAGCGTTACAAGGCAGGTACCGCCGGCACCTTGCGTGAGATTCTCTATGGCCCGGCGACCGACGCCGAAGGCACCACCAACCTGGTGGGTGCGCTGCGCAAATCGTTGGCCACGTGCGGCTACAACGATCTGAAGGAATTCCAGCGCGTCGAGGTCGTCGTCCGCAGCTGACCGTGCGGTCGGCACGAGCGGCAGGGGCGTGCCGTGAGCTAGTGATGCCCGTCGAGCAGCTTCGTGATCGCCGAGGCGGCCATCGGTCGGCCAAGGTAGAAACCTTGCACGCGATCGCAGCCGAGTTCGCGCAAAGCCTCTAACTGGCCGGCCGTTTCTACACCTTCGCCCACGGTGTCGACGTGCAGTGCCTTTGGCCATCGCGACGATCGCCGCTACGACCGCGCGGTCGTCGGGATGGCTTTCGAGGCCTTCAACGAAGCTGCGGTCGATCTTGAGTTCATCGACGTTGAAGCTGCGAAGCCTTGCCAGCGAGGAAAATCCGGTTCCGAAGTCGTCGATCGCCAGCGTGACGCCGAGTTGCTTCAGTCGAGCCACAAGTGGACCCGCCGTCACCGGGTTGCCGAGCGTCGACTCTGTGACCTCGATTCGAAGCTGTGCGGGTTCAAGCCCGCTCGAGGCCAGCACGGATTCGACGGTGTCGAAGAAGATATCCGCCTGGGTGAACTGGCGCACCGACGCGTTGACCGCAATGCAGAGTGCGTCGCTGCCCTCTCGCCCCCAGCTTCGTGCTTGTGTGCAGGCTTTTTCGAGTACCCACGCGCCAATGTCCATGATTAGATCGCTGTCTTCGGCCACGGGAATGAACCGATCCGGTGGTACGACACCGAGCTCGTCCGTCGTCCAACGAAGTAGTGCTTCTACGCCAACCATCGAGCCGGAGCGCAGATCGATCTGCGGCTGGTAGACGAGGTAGAACTCCTCGCGATCGATTGCTCGCCGAAGCGCCGACTGGATGTGCAGGCGGTCCCGCGAGCGAGTGCGCATGCGTTCGTCGAATCTGATGACGCCCGCGCGTCCGGAGGATTTCGCCTGCGACATCGCGGCGTCGGCGTCGGCTACCAAGGCATGCGGGGCGGTTAGCGCCGAACCCAGCGCGATCCCGGTGCTCACCGTCAAGAACACCTCGCGACCGTCGGAGAGCTGGATTGGCTGCTCGATAGCGGCTCGCACGCGATGCGCCAGCTCTTCGGCATCTTCCGGATCGTTGACGTCTTCACGAAAAATCGTGAACTCGTCACCGCCGAATCGGGCAGCGAAGTCGTTCGGGCCGATCGTCTCGCTGACACGAGAAGCAACGGCCAATAGTGCATCGTCACCGAGCAGGTGTCCCATCGAATCGTTGACCAGTTTGAAACGGTCGACGTCGAGAAACAGCACCGCGACGCCCGATTCACTTCGGCGAGCGCGGCGCAACGCCGCACCCAGGTCGTCGAGAAATCGCCGTCGATTAGGAAGTCCGGTCAGTGGGTCGCGCAAGTTCGCGTGCCGCAGCTCGGCTTCGTCTCGGTCGCGTTCGAGGGCGAACATCGCAAGCGTGCTGGCGCGCGCGATCGAGCGGCGCTCGTCGTCGGTAGGTCCTCGCTCGCTTTCGAAGTATGTGGCGAAGGTGCCGAGCACCCGGCCTTCATCGCCGCGCCGTCCTGAGGCGATGATCGGCACCGACCAGCAGGAACGCAGCTCGAGCTCAAGAGCAGCCTCGCGCCACTTTCCCCAGTCGGGGTCGGTAGCGATGGCGTTCGTGACGACGTCGATGGCACGGAATGCGGCAACCCCGCAGGTGCCCTCATGAGGCCCGATCAGGCTGCCGTCGATCGTTTCGGCGAAGCTCTCCGGCATGCTCGGCGCGGCTGCGGTGTAGAGGCGGCTGCCGTCGCGTTCATCGAGCAACAAGATGGTGCAACGGAGCCCGGGGTGATTCGACTCGACAGTGCTGGCCAATCCGTCGAGCACGCTTGACAACGAGTCGCCCCGCGCAATGCTCTCGAGCGAACCGGTCTGGCGGGCCAGCAACGCGGCCGCCCCACGGTTTTGAGTGACGTCGTGCATTCCACCGAACAGGAAGGTTGGCGCGCCTCCCTGCATCAGGGCAGTAAAGAAGAGGTGCATCACCCGCGATTTTTGGTTCGACCGGCGCACCACGAAATCGGCGTCCCAGTTGGCGGCCTCGCCAGCCCGCGCCTGGCGCCACCACCGCGAAACCACTTCGACGCCTTCGGCGTCAAGCAGTAGCGATATCGGCCCACCGACCAGTTCGGTAAGACTCAGATCGACGAGGTCGGCCAGGGCCTCGTTGGCCCAGGTGATCGTCAAGTCAGGCGCGAGGCACAGCGTGGGGCGTGCGCCGTGCGCGACGCTTCCGGCAAAGAGCGGCACCCACTCGGTGCTCCCTGCGGCGTCCACCCCGTCGGCCTCCGTTGGCGAAGCCTGGTCACTAGCACTGCTGGCACTGTCGGCAAGGCCCGGTCAGAAGCACCTGATCACCAGCACCGTTGGCACTGCCGGAAAGCCTGATCATTAGCGCTCACCGTACGCGTTACCGGCCGCTCGTGGGTCGATTCGGGCATCGGTAATTAGTAGCCTGAACGACGCGAGCGCAGGTGAGATCCATGGGCATTGGCGCGCTATGGTTGGCGACCCGTCGGTTCGAGCGGTTAGTCGTGCATTGACGTCAGGCGCGACCGCGACACAGCTCCAGCAGGGTCAATGCGAGATCGCTGCCACCGCGGCCAAGGCCGTCGACGTAGCTGCTCACGATCTTCAGCTCTCGCGAGTGCTCGCGGCGGCGTCCGCCATGTGAGATGCGGACGTCCTGGATTTGCTTCGACAGCGCGATCCTGTGCTGCACCACGGCGACCAACTCGGCGTCGACGGCGTCGATCTGCTCGCGCAGCTCAGCGATCGCAGCCGCCGCCTGGTCGGCATCGGCCACGTCGGCCACGTCGGCCGCGTCGGCCGCTTGGGTCGGGGCGGTCGGGGCTCGGCTGGAGTCGCTCAGGCTCTGGTTCATTGGGATGCCTTTCGGTTTCTCGTCCTTGGCCTCGGCCCGGACACGAAGAACGCCCCGGGCGTCAGCCCGGGGCGTCGGATTGTCTGGGGTGGTGGTCAGACTGCGTCGACGGCTACCGGGCTTCTGTCATAAAAGAAGCCCGTGCCATAAAAGTGCGCCGACCGCGTCATGCCGCCCAGTGTGCGGGGTGCTGCGCTTCGTCGTCCAGCCTGTCCGGCATGTGAGACGGGCGTCCACGCTCGTGGTTGGTCCCCGTGAAGATCACCCCGAAGGCACCTGGTCGCCGGACGGTTCGCCGTGCCATGACGACCAAAGATCGGCATAGCTGCCACCACTTGCGATCAACTCGTCGTGCTTGCCGAGTTCGACGATGCGGCCGTCGACGACGACCGCCACCCGGTCGGCGTCGTGTGCGGTTTGGAGGCGATGTGCGATCGCGATAACGGTGCGCCCTGTCACGACAGCGGCGAGCGATCGCTCGAGTCGACGTGCAGCGCGCGGGTCGAGCAGTGACGTCGCCTCGTCGAGCACGAGTGTGTGGTGGTCAGCCAGAACAAGTCGCGCCAGCGCAATCTGTTGCGATTGTGCCGGCGTTAACGTCGCACCGCCCGATCCGACCAGGGTATGGATTCCTTGCGGCAGCGCAGCGACCCACTCGGCCGCGTCGACCGCCTCGATCGCGGCAGCCAGCTGCTCGTCGTCAGCCTCGGGCCGCGCGAGGCGCAGGTTGTCGGCGATCGTTCCGACGAACACGTGTTGTTCTTGAGTAACGAGCGCAACTTCTCGGCGCAGTTGCTCGATCTCGAGATCGATGAGCGGCACCGCACCGACCGTGATGCTGCCGCGCGTCGGGCCGTGGATACCCGCTAGCAGCCGACCGAGCGTGCTCTTGCCCGCACCGCTCGGCCCGACCATCGCTATCCGTTCACCGGGCCTGACGTGCAAATCGATACCGCGCAACACGTCACGGCCGGCGCGGTAGGCGAAGTGCACGTCGTCGGCTCGCAGCTCTTCGCCGTCCGGCTGAGCTCCGGTCGGCGTGCGGTCATCGGCAACGTGGCCTACACCGACGAGCCGGGCGAGGGACGCCGTGCCGATTTGCAGTTCGTCGAGCCAACTGAGCAACCGGTCGAGCGGGTCGACGAGCTGTTGCATGTAGAGCGTGACAGCGGTGACCTCGGCCAGCGTCGCATGGCCGTGCGTAGCAAGGAGCCCGCCGACGAGCAGGCATGAAACAACTGGCACGACGTAAGCGGTTTCGATCATCGGGAACCAGATTGTGCGTAGCTGCAGGGTGTAACGCTCGGCGACGAACGCTCGCCGAATGTCGTCGTCGCCCCGCTTCACGCGTTGTCGGCGCAGCCGCAGCGCGTCGATCGTTCGGCCGCCCTCGACGGTCTCGGTCATGCCGGCGAACAGTCGCGAATACACCCGGCGTTCGCGCAGGTATCCACGCGGCGCTCGCTTGAGATACCAGCGGGTGGCGGTCCAGATCAGCGGAACCACGACGACGCACGGGAGCGCAACGAGCGGCGCCGTGACGAACGCCGCCGCCAGGGTGAGAATTGCCGTAGCTGTTGCGATCATCGTCTCGGGCGCGGCGAACCGAACACTTCGCGACAGCGCGTCGATGTCGCTGGTCATGCGGGTGAGGAGGTCACCGGTGCCGGCCCGCTCGACGGTCGACAGGGGCAACGCGAGCACCTTGCGCAAGAACTCCTCACGCAGTTCGGCAAAAACGCCTTCGGCAATGACGGACGACGAAAAGCGCGCAGCGCGTACGAGAACCGCCTGAGCTATAACGAAAATTGCGAGCAGCACACCGATGTGATCGATATGCGCACGCGTCGTGCCGTGCTGAACCGCGCCGACGAGGTTGCCGAGCAATCGTGGGCCGGCGAGTCCGGCCGCACCCGCAAGGGCATACAGAGCCAGCACGCCATATACCTTGCGGCCACGGGTTTTTATGATGAGGGCGGCGTAACGCCTGGTTTCGGCGCCGGTCGCGACCGGTAACAGCGCTGAGTTCGGCTCGCTCATGCCGGCTCTTCATCTCGTTCGACTGCCGAGCGATAGGCGGCGTCGGTCGCGAGCAAATCGCGATGCCGGCCGTCGGCGACGACGCGGCCGGCCTTGAGCAGGACGACGCGATCGGCACGGTCGAGGATTAGCGGGCTCGTCGACATCACCACCGTCGTCTTGCCGGCACGATGCCTCGCCAGTGCTTCGGCGATCCGCGATTCGGTGTAGGCATCGACCGCACTTGTCGGCTCGTCGAGCACCAGGATCTCGGGATTTGCGAGTAAGGCTCGGGCCAGCACGAGGCGTTGGCGTTGTCCGCCGGACAGGCCGCGGGCTCGCTCGTCGATGAGGCCGCGCAGTTCGCCCGGAACCGATTCAACGGCGTCGGCAGCAGCGGACGCCTCGATCGCGTCATCGATTTGAGCCGGCGTCGCTGCGCCGTAAGGATCGAGCTGGTCGAGAAGCCGGCCGGCGAACAGCCGTGGGTCTTTGTCGCTGACGAGGATGCGACGCCGCACGTCGTCCAGCATCATGTCGGACAATGGCATCCCCCCGAGGCGCACCTGCTCGGGTGCGACAGGGTCGACGTAGCGGCCGATGCGGTCGGCGAGGGCGGTGGCCTCCTCTGGTTCGATGGCTGCAACCGCGACGAATTCTCCTGTGCCCGCGGTGAATCCGGTCGTGGTGTCGACCAGCTCGGCGCCCTCGGGTGACGCTGCCGATTCTGGGCTGACCGGCTCAGGCAGCAATGGTTCGAGCGACAGCACCCGAAGCACCCGGCGCGCTGCCACGAACGCGCGGGTGAACTTCTCGGCGACCTCGGTGGCGATTTTCATCGGGGCGAGCAAGAACGCGGCGTAGCCGTAGAAGGAGACGAGTTGCCCGACGGTTAGCTTGTGTTCCAGGGCGAGCCGCGCGCCGAGCCAGCTGAGCAGTGCGACGAAAATGCCGGGCAGCAACACCTGGCCGCCGTCGAGAATCGATTCGATCGCGGCGACCGCAATTCCCTTACGCCGCACGTCTTGTGAGCGCTTTCGGTATCGGGTGACGAACTCGGCTTCGCCGCCGACTCCGCGCAACACGCGAAGTCCGGCGACTGTGTCGGCACCGAAGCTGGTGAGCTGCCCGACCGATGTGCGAAGCGCGGTTTGCCGGTGATGCAAGGGTTTCATCAACGGCCCGACGGCGACCATCAAGAGCGGAACACCGATCAGTACCAGCAGACCGAGCTCGACGGAGGTCGACAGCATCAGGATCGAAACGGCGACGAAAGCCACGATCGAGCCGGCCGCGCGCGCGGTGATGTCGAGGGAGTTTCCGATATAGAGCGCGTCGGTCGTGGCGCTGCTGACGACGTCACCAAGATCGACCCTTTGGG
>JBOGEK010000382.1:0-1673 GCA_050743645.1 Acidothermaceae bacterium | reverse complement strand
TGGCAACCGCTGTGGATTCGGCTGTCGTGCAGAGAGGCGCCGTGTTGTCGGCGGCATGTTAGGTGGGGCGAGTTGCGCAACGGCGGCGCGAAGCCGGGACGCCGCTGCGTGGGCATCGCGGATCGTTTCGGTGGCCGATTTCTCCGCACCTTGTTGTGAAAGCGCCTGTTCGAGCACCTGCCGGGCCGTACGCGGCGCGACACGCTGTACGTGGGTGTCGACATCGAAGGCGTCGTCCGTGGTGACGTACAGGGTGGTGCCAAGTCGGGCGCGAGTAGCTGCTACGTAAAGGGTCTCCCTGGTCGTCTCTTCCCCGACGAGCGCATGCGCGACGTCGACCGTCGAACCTTGCGCACGGTGGGCGGTGGTGGCGTACGCGAGTTCGACGTGCTCGGCGACGTAATCGGCGGGAAGCCGCACGCGACCGGCGTTGGAATGGTGCGTGACGTCGAGCGACCCGTCGGGATACCGCGCGGCAACCGTCCAAGTGTCGCCGTTCTTGACGAAGTCGCGGCCACCGAACAGCGCCAGCGTTCGCTGGTTGCGGCGGGTGATAACCCAGTCGCCGACGCCTGCGCGGTTCCCACCTGCGACCGCGACTCCGCCGGCTTCGACCTGCCCGGCGGCGATGCGGTCGACCCGTGCGCGCGCCGATAGTGCGGCGACGTCGTCGTTGCCCGCCGCGACCATGACAGCAGTGCGGCCTGCCGCGACGTCGGCCCGCCAGGCAGCGTAGGCGTCCTCGAGCAAACCGCTACGAGTCCCGGAGCGGATCCTGTCGGCGTTTTCGTAGAAGTCCAACGCCTTCGAATTGCCGTCGCGAAGCCCGAGGGTGGCTGCTGCTTCGACCGGATCGGCGAACCGTCTTAGCCCCGTCAGCGTGACAGCGCCGACGTCGTTAGCGAGCAGCCGCAACACGCCGCCGGATTCAACTGCGCCCAACTGCGCCGGATCACCGACCAGCCGAACACTCGCGCCCGTCGCTTGTGCATGGCGCAGAATCGCATGCAGGCGCAGTGTTCCGGCCATACCGGCTTCGTCGACCAACACCACGTCACCGGGCCCGAGCCGGAAGAAGGGATCGTCGGTGCCGCGGGCGAGTTCGTGGCAGAACTTGTGCAGGTTCTCTGCCCGTAGGCCTAGTTCCGCACCGAGTACCGATGCGGCGGCAGCGGATGGTGCGAGCGGCACCACTCGCCGTCCGGCCTGTGTCCACACTGCTGCAGCGGCGCGCATGGCAGTGGTTTTGCCGGAACCGGCCGGGCCGATCCCGACCACGATCCGCCGGTCATCAACGCAGAACGCGCGAGCGAGCCTGCGTTGGTCGTCGTCCAACAGGGAACCGGAATCGTCGACTTCCGCCAGCACCGTCTCGACGAGAGCCGGCTCGATACTGGTGCCGGTGGGCTCGCTGGCGGCAGTGAGCAGGTCCGTTTCGGCGGACAGGATCGTGGTGGTGGTGTACCGCTCGGAAGCGTGTGGCACGAGGACGCATTCGCCGTCGGAGCGGCGCATCGCGGCCGGAACCTCGCCGAGGTCTGGTGGTCCGATCCGTACCGCCAGCTCGGGATCGCAGGCGCGGGCCGTGACGAGATGAACCACGCGGTTGCGTTCGGCGGAGGTTGCGAATCGAAGCGCTCGGGTTTGGCGTTCGACCTCGGCGAGTGCGTTCC
>JBOGEK010000381.1:0-18359 GCA_050743645.1 Acidothermaceae bacterium | reverse complement strand
GCACCGACTCGGCCATCAGCCGCCCGAACGACGACAACGCGCCACGGCCGGTAATGCCGAGGATCTCGGCTTCTTCGAGGCTCCAAGCCGCGAGATCGTCGCGAAGTCGCCCACCCCGCCGTGGTGATGACCACTGCAAGGTGTCGACGAGCGCAGTCGCCTCCGGGGCGTCGCCGGGGCTCGGCTCACCGAGTAGCCGCAGTACGTCACGCCGGACGATCGGCGCAAGCGCGCGGTCGACGTCGGGCCCGAGCGCGTTCGGTGCCGACGGCGCTCTCCCGCTCTGCCCGGGACCGTCAACTCCGGCAAGTTCGGGCGCTTGGCGTCGTCCGACCAAGGCAGGAACGCGGGTCGTCGCGAGCCAGGCGCTTGCAAGCGCGGCCCATCGCGATTCGAGCGGCTTGAGCAGCCACGCGTCGTAGCCGGACGGTCCGAGCGTGGGCAGCCAACTCTCGCCTGCCTCGCCATCGGGTGCCAGCAACCCGGCAGCATGTGCGATCTCGATGACGAACGCCGCCAACCGCTCGTCGGCGTCGAGCTCGCGCGCTGCGCGTCGCAGTTCTCGAACGCCCACACCCCCGGCGCGCAAGATGCTCGGCGGTTCGACGCCCCAACGTTCGAGCAACGCCTCGACGAGGCGCACCACGGTGAAGGCCTGACCGGCGGCGGTCGCGTCGACGTCGGACGGCGCATGCGCGACGGTCGTCAGTGGCGGCCGCTCGAGGAAGAGTTCGGGAAACACGACGCCGCCGCGAACCGAGAGCGCGACCTCGCGCGGCAACACCACGGTGTAGTCGTCGACCGCGACGAGCACCGCGTGGGCAAGCAAAAAGCCGAGCGGTGTGTCGGCAGTGCGAGCATCGATTGGACGACGGGCCCCGGCCGCGCGACCGATCGGCGACCCGGACGACAACAACTCGACGACCTCGCGCGGCTTCGGCGGCAATCGGTCGAGGAGCGTCGCGAGACGGGCCGGGTCTTCGAAAACGGCCGCGACGGCATCGAGGCTCTCGGCGGCGGGCAGTTGGTCGGGTCGTTGGTCGGGTCGTTGGTCGGGTAGTTGGTCGGGCAGCGGGTCAGGGCTGGGGGTCGCGTCGGCGGCGTGGTCGCGGGCGCGGTCGCCGGGGACCAACGGTTCGCCCAAAAGTGCGCCGAGGTCGGCAAGCAGCCCGGGTAACCGGGCTGTTGGGATCTCGGCGAGGGCCAGTCGAGCCGGCGGCCCGAGGGCGGCCGGGAACGGCAGCAGGTCGCGGATGATTCGCAAGAGCCGAATCTCATCGGCGCCGTCAGGCTCGCTGCCGCCCCAGACGAAGGCGCCGTCGCGAAGTGCGGTTAGTGGTGCGTCGAGCTGGGCCGGATCGACGCCGAGCAGCCGGGCGATCTCGTCAACCGTCGTCGGCTCGGGTAGCAGGGCGAGCGCTTCGATGAGTTGGAGGCAGCCGAGGTCGAGCCGGTCGAGCGCGATCTCAGCCGACACCCGCCCGCTCGCGCGTGAAGCGAGCACCGAAATGTCGGGCGGCACCGGATGCAGCAGGTCGGGACGTGCGGCGAGCAGGCGGGCCAGCGTCGCGTCGGGTTCGTGGCGCAACCAATCGGCCAGCGTGACCTGGCTAGCCGAACCGGCGGTGGCGCTCATCCGGTCAACGTTAGTCGTGGTGTCGACCGGATGAGCGTGCGTGCCAGCCGGTTGTGGATGGCGCCCGCGATTGTCGAGGGGTTGTGCGGATTACTTGACGGTCAGCCGAACCGAAAACACCGGCGAGGTCGAGTCGTTGCCGTAGTAGAAGCCGATGCTCTGCAGCGGCGCAAGGCTGCTCGGCGCATCAGGCTCTGCGGCGATGATGCTCGACAGGTCGACGTAGCCGGCCGCGACCGCCTGGCTAGGCATACCGTCGAGCGCTGCCCGGTAGGCAGGGCTCTCGGAGAGCTTCCCGGACGCAACCTTCGGGTCGTCGGTGCCGACCAGTAGCTGGCCTTGCGTCGAGATCTTGAGAGCGTCGCCCGCGGCTGGCCCGAGGTTCGACAGCAGGATTTGCGCCGTCTGCTTTGCCTTCGCGAGATCGTCGGGGTGCGTCATCGCTGTGATGAATGTCTGGCCAAGCTGCTGGAAGTTGGCTGGCAACGCGTCGACGCCGACGGCCAGCTGGCTACCCAACAGGTTTTCGATGTCGCCAGGGATCGAGACGCCCAACTGCGCGCCGAGCTGGTCGAACTCGGTTTGCATGCTGGTGCCAGCGAGGCCCTTCTTCAGCTGGTCGAGCTCGGTCTTCACGAGTTGCTCAGGGTTCGCCAGCGCAACGCCGGCGACGGTGCCGCCCGGCAAGTTGCCGAGCGCCGTGCCCGCGTCGCCGTCCTTCAGTTGGGACGACGCGGAGCTACCGAGAACGCGGCCCTGCATTTCGACGTAGGTGGGCTGCACCCGAAGACCCATCACGAAGCGGCCGGCCTTCGTCATGTCGGGTAGCCCGGTGAGGCCGCCTGACAACAGCAGCGCGCTCGCCTGGCCGGGCAGGTCACTCGACACGGCCTTCAGCGTGGCGCCGAGATCCCACCACGTTGTGACCACGCGGTCGGACTTCAGCTGCGCGATGTCAGACGTGTAGTTGGCGTTGGTCGAGATGTCGGCCTTTTTGGCCTGGGCGATGGCGTCGTCGACGACGGTCTGGTTCTCTCCGAGGACCGCGTATCCGCCTTGGATCGAAAAGGCGGTGACGTCGCCGGACGTTGGGGTGCTGACGCCGGCGGCAGCAATGATCTTGTTCAGGCCCGCCTTCGCTTGGGCGTCATTTTTCACCTGCAAGATGTAGATCGGCTCGGGCTTGCCTGACGCGTCGAGGAAGACGGCCATTGCCACGCGGTCGCCGAGCCACGGCTTGACGTCGGTGGCGTAGTCGATCTGGTCGGCGTCTTTGAACGCCGCGCTCAGCAGCCCGTCTTTGAGCTGATCGGCATTGGCGATCTTGGGCGCCTGCGGGAACTTCTGCTCGAACTCCCACGCGGCGACCTTGGCCGATGCCGACGGGTCGAGATCGAGTTTCGCGAACGCGATCGAGTTGGCGGGGGCCCACTTGTCTGGCTGGCTGCCGCTGCTCGCAAGCAGCTTCATTGCGGTGAATGCGCCGCCGCCGAGCACGATCGCCAGCACCACGGCGACACTGGTGACGATCGGCGCGAGCCGCCGTTTTGGCGCCTGCGGCCGACCAGCGGCCAGGATGTCGGCCGTGCCGAAAGGCATCGAGCTGCCGGGAGCAGCCGGAGTCGGTTGCCCGTAGGCCGGGGGCTGGTAGGGCAGCTGAGGTGCCTGCCCGTCAGGCTGCTGGGGTGCTTGCCCGTAAGGCTGTTGGGGTACCTGTCCGTAGGGCTGCTGGGCCGGCTTGTCGCCATCTGGCTGCTCGCCGGCGGCGGCAGCTCCCCCGTCAAATTGGGCGCGCTCGTCGCGCGGCTCATGATCAGTCATACGGGTATTGTCGGGTACCGGCGCCACGACTGAAGCGTGATCGGCTCGTTTGGTGCACAACATCGCCCCATTGGTGGACAGCGGTGATCGCGTATAGCCTGGAAATCCGTTTCCGAACGTGGCGCGGGTGCGGCATCATCGGCGGGCTCTGCATCCCAGCATGACGTTCACCTAATATCGATTCTCCCGTTCCAGCACCGTTCTCAGGTCCGGCACCACTCCCAGCACGTTCCCCGCACTACTCCCAGCACGTTCCCGCAACCTGAAGGGCTTTCCCGTGCCTACCGGCAAGGTCAAGTGGTACGACACCGACAAGGGCTTTGGCTTCGTCTCTCGTGACGATGGTGGCGATGTCTTCGTGCATTCGTCCGCGCTGCCCTCCGGCGTCGAGTCGCTCAAGCCGGGCAGCCGTATCGAGTTCGGCGTAGCCGAGGGCAAACGCGGCGAGCAGGCATTGTCGGTTCGAGTGCTCGACACCCCGCCGTCGCTGGTGCAAGCACAGGCCCAGGCTCAGCGCAAGAAGCCCGACGAGATGGTTGTGATCATCGAGGACGTCATCAAGCTGCTCGATGGCACCTCGAACGGGCTGCGGCGCGGGCGTTATCCCGACAAGGGCGCCGGCCGCAAGCTGGCCGCCGTCCTCCGTGCTGTCGCAGACGACCTGGAGCAGTAGGCAGGCCGGGTCTCAGTCGGCCGGTTCTCAGCGTTGGGTGTCGTTGCGCTCGATAGACCGCGCGCGATGACGACGGTCGCCCGACCTACGATGACGACAGTAGGCCCGGCTCGATCGGCGGAACGAGGCCCGCAGCTGCGGCACGCGTAAGCAGTTTCTCAACCGCTGAATAGCCTTCGTCGCCCAAATCGACGCTGAAATCGTTGACGTACAAGGCGATGTGGCGAGCTTGCACGTCGGGATTCATCTCCTGCGCGTGCTCGGCGACGAAGGCTTTGGACGCGTCGGGATTGGCGAACGCGTGCTCGACAGAAGCTCGGACGACGGCAGCGATCGAGGCGATGTCGAGTTCGCGCTTGGCAAGGATGGCGCCCAGCGGGATCGGTAAGCCTGTGGTGGTCTCCCACCACTCGCCGAGATCGACGTTGCTGGTCAGCCCGTAATTCCCATACGTGAAGCGTGCTTCGTGAATGACCAACCCGGCGTCGACCTTGCCGTCTCGTACCGCGGGCATGATGTCGGCGAATGGCATGACCTCGATCGTCAGGCCGTCGCCGATGCCGATTTCTGCAGCCCATAAGCGGAAAAGCAGGTACGCGGTGGTGCGTTCGCCGGGAACCGCGACCGTGGCGCCGTGCAAGTCGGCGCGGCCAGCCGTGAGCACCAAAGGCCCACAGCCTCGGCCGAGCGCGCCACCTGTCGGGAGCAGCGCGTATTTGTCGAGCAGCCAAGGAAGTGCCGCATATGAAACCTTCACGACGTCGAACTCGCCACGCTCTGCTGCCCCGTTCGTCACGTCGACGTCGGCGAACGTGAGCTCGATGGCGGGCGCGCCGTCGAGCAGCCCGTCGACCCACGCGTTAAAGATGAACGTGTCGTTGGGGCAAGGCGAAAACGCCAGCGAGAGCGGTCGCGGCGATGTCGCAGCGGCCCTCACCGCGTTGGTCATGGCGTCAGTCACGGCGTCAGTCATCAAATGGCTCCTTCACCAACGTTGCGAATGCGGCCGAGAGCGCTTCGAAGGCGGCGGGCAGGTCCCACGCCGACCGATCGCGCTGGCCGATCAGATTCGAGATCGCTCGGATTTCTGTTACGTGGCTGGGCGAATTGGGTGCACGTATGGCCGCGTCAACCACGCCAAAACCTTCCATCGCCTCTGCTATTGCGCGCGGAAACCGAGCCGCGAGCTGTTCGGCGTCCGTCTTGGTGCCCGTCATGCAAGCGAGGGTGAGAATCGCGCCGTGCGTCACCACAGTCGAACCGCCGAGCAAACGCGCGACGACTGCCTCACCCGCGACGGCATAAGAGGATTCTTGCGGCAAGCCCATGTCGCGGGGCGTGAGAAATCCGTCGTCGGTGCGAACGCCTAGATCGGCAAACGTGACTTCGGCTGCGACGGCGATCTCGCCAACGGCGATCCGGTCTCGAAATCCGCCGGCGATGCCAGCGCTGGCAACAAACTCGTAGCGCGCGGTCGCCAGAGCGAATGCGGTCGTTGTGGCTGCGGCGACGGGTCCGACTCCCGAGCTGATGGCGTGCAGCGTGCCTGCAGGCGTGTCGACAGAGACCGCAGGCATACCGTTGATCGTGATGTGATCACACGGTCCGAGATCGCGGACGACGGCGTCGCGTTCGGCATCGACAGCCGTGACCACAAGGAGCATGCCAGCGATCGTAGTTGCGCGTTGCGCTACGAGGCGCGGACGGTCCGCCGCCGACGGAGCACTTCGATGCCGCGGTCGGGACTGTTGCGCACCCCGTGCACCGTGATTGCGAGCACGAAGGCGAGCACTGCCGAACCCAGGGCAAGACCGAGACTGCCGTTCGACGGAAGCACGATCGCGAGAAACCCGCCGAGTACCCATGACAGTTGCAGTGCCGTCTCCGACCTGGCGAATGCGGACGTGCGGACGGCGTCGGCCGCGTCGTTTTGGATCACCGAGTCGAGTCCGAGCTTGCCGAGCGACGTCACCAGGGTGGTGATCGTGATCGCCAGCGTTGCGGTGAGCAGGTTGAACCAGATCGCCGTGACGACGCCGATCGCCGCGGCCGAGATCAGTGCGCCGATGGCGAGCGCTTCCGGCTTGCGCGCCTTCAGCCAGGCGCCGAGCGTGGTGCCGAGCGCGCTGCCGATTGTTGCGCCCGCCACGATGAAGCCGAGGTCGACGTTGGTGCTGAACACCCCGAGCGGATCGGTACGGATCAGGAAAGCCAGAAACAGCGTGAGAAATCCGCTGAATGCTCGCAGCCCTGCGATGGCGCGCAACATCGTCGGCATCCGCGAACCGATGCCACGCAGCGGCGGCAGGATCCGCCTGAACAGGTTGCTCTGGGTCGGGCGGGGGAGTTTGAGCACGCGGGTCTCATGAAGTGCGGCGTCGGACGCGCTGTCGCTGTCGTAGCCGACGCCGTCAACCGGGCTGTAACTCGTGCCGAGATCGTCGCGCTTGCGGCTGCGCAGCCGCGACTCGCCCTGGTTGGAGTCGACGCGGCTCGGCAGCCGGAACGCGAATACGCCACCGACGAGGTAGCACAGCGTCGCGAGCCGCAGGGTCCAGGCAGGCGATCCGGTGGTCCAGCTCAAGCCTTGACCGATCGGTGCGGCGATCGCCGCGGCGATGATCCCCCACAGTGACAGTCGCGCGTTTCCGCGTACCAAGGTGACGGACGGCGGCAAGACGCGCGGCACGACGGCGCTGCGGCTGACGCCGTACGCCTTCGAACAGATCAACGCTCCGAAAGCGGCGGGGTACAGCTCGAACCCGCCCTTCGACGCCACTGCGCCGGCGATCACCCAGGCAAGGAAAGCTCGGCCGATCAGCGTCGCGGCGAGCGCGTAGCGGCGTCCATTTCTGAACCGGTCGAGCAGCGGACCGACGACCGGGGCGACCACCGCGAACGGGGCCATCGTCACGAGCAGGTAGATCGCGACCCGGCTGCGCGCCTGATGCACGTCGACCGAGAAGAACAGCGTGTTCGCGAGCGCGACGGTGAGCAAGGCGTCGCCGGCACTGTGGATCGAGTGCAGGTCGATCAGGTTGGCGAGACCGCTCTCGCCCGCACCCTCGGCGCGGGTCGACCGAACGAAATAGCGCGCAGCGCCGCGGCTGCCCCGCATCGCGGTACGGGCGGTGAATCGCACGGATTTCGCAAGCCCACGTGCCACGGTCTGAACGCCGCCCGGCCCGGCGGTGTCTCGCACATCGTCGTCCCATGAACTGCTGGTCGGGCCAGGACGGCCGGGAGGGCCGGGAGGGCCGGGCTCGCGCGGCGGACGAATGTCGGACACGAGATCAGTCAACTACTCCGGAGTCGAGTCGGTCGGCGCATGTGAGAATGATGGACTGTGACCCAGCCTCCGCTCGACACCATCGTCAGTTCCGGCACTCGCGTCTATGCCGCCGGCGGCCCTGACGACGTCTGTGCTGCCGCCATCGAACTTGCTCGCGCCGCGGCAGTCGAGGTCGCCGGTGCCGATTCGGTGGGCGATCACGTCGGTATCGAGTCGGACGGCGAACGCATCGCCACACATCATTTCGCATCGCTCGACCGTGCTTACACGGGTTGGCAGTGGGCGGTCACCGTCGTCCGGCCGCCTCGTTCGAAGAACGTCACAATCGACGAGGTCGTGCTGTTGCCGGGCGCGGACGCGTTGCTTGCGCCGGAGTGGGTGCCATGGAACGACCGGTTGCAGGCCGGCGACCTCGGCGTCGGCGACGTGCTGCCGACCGCGGCCGACGACGAGCGATTGCTACCGGGTTACGCGGGCGTCGGACCGCACGATTCGGTCGACGACGTCGACACGGTCGACGCACTGGTCAACGAGTTGTGGCTCGGCCGGCCGCGCGTGCTTTCTGACTACGGCCGCGACGAAGCCGCGTCGCGCTGGTACGACGGCGAGCACGGCCCCAATGCGCCGATCGCTCGCGCCGCCGACAAGTCATGCGCATCGTGCGGGTTCCTGGTGTTGATGCGCGGCGCGTTGAGCCGGGTTTTCGGTGTCTGCGCGAACGAATTCGCTCCCGACGACGGTCGCGTGGTGTCGTTCGACCACGGCTGCGGTGCGCATTCTGAGGCACTCGTCATCTACACCGAGCCGCAAAGCGACGAGCCGACCGAGGTGGCAGCGGTTGAGGTGGCCGATGTCGAACCAGTTGAGGCGGCCGGTGTCGCAGTAGTTGAGCAGGTCGAGGTCGCCACCGCTGAAGCGGCGGACCATGCGGTCGCTGACGTGGTCGCTGGGGCGGCCGACGGTGTCGAAGCCGAGACGGAAGCGCACTGAACGACCCGTTCGACACTGCGCGCTTGCGGGCGCGGGTGCTCGACGCATGGACCGCTTCTCCGGCGCGGTTTCGTGAAGATGCCAACGCCGAAGAAGATCTGGTGCTTGGCGGCTACCGTGATCGCGTCGTCGTCGAACTCGCGCAGAATGCTGCCGACGCAGCAAGCCGGGCAGGAGTTCGGGGCCGACTTCAGCTGAGTCTCCGACACGGCGTACTGCGGGTCGCGAACACCGGTGCACTGCTCGATGCCGCCGGAGTCGAATCCACGTCGACACTTCGCGCGTCGTCCAAACGTGCCGATGGCGCAGGCGGCGCAGGCGGTGCCGGCGGTTCGGCCGGTGCGACCGGCGTGGTCGGGCGGTTCGGCGTCGGATTCGCCGCGGTGCTCGCGGTGAGCGATGAGCCCGCGATCATCAGCCGCACCGGCGCGGTGGCATGGTCGCGAGAACGCACGATCGGAGAGGTCAGCAAAATCCCTGGCCTGAAAGAAGAATTAGCTCGGCGGGATGGCGCAGTGCCGGTGCTTCGGCTGCCCTATCCCGATGAATCCGGGCGTGAACCGGCTGCCGGGTTCGACACAGAAGTCGTTCTTGGGCTGCGCGACGCGGCCGCCGAAGACCTGGTTCGTGAACTGCTCGACGGCGTCGACGCTGCGCTGTTGCTGAGCTTGCCGGCGCTTGCCGAGGTTGAGGTCGTCATTGACGGCGTCACGCGTCGCCTGGTCGCGGACCCGACACCGAACGGTGTCGTGGTCGACGGCGCGCGATGGGTGATGCATCGCGTCACGGGCCGAATCGATCCCGCGCTGTTGCACGACCGACCGGTAGAAGAGCGGGCGAGCCGCCAATTCTCGCTGACGTGGGCGGTCCCCGTCGACGACGCCGGCGCTCCGCTGCCGTTACCCGCCTCGGTGCCGCCGGTCGCGCACGCGCCGACGCCAACCGACGAACTACTCAGTCTGCCGGCATTGCTCATCGCCCCACTTCCGCTCGACCCGATGCGCCGGCACGTGGCCTCGGGAGCGCTGCGCGACTACCTCGTCGAGCAGGCTGCCTCCGGCTATGTCGATCTGATCCGCGAAATGCCTGGTGTGCCTGAGGTCTTGGCGTTGGTACCAGTGGGCGTCGCGGCCGGGGCGCTTGACGGCGAGTTGCGTGCGCTCATTCTCGGCAAGCTCGGCGACACCGCATTTCTTGGTTCGCACGACGAAGGTGTCAGGTTGCGGCCGTCGCAGGCGCTCGTCCTCGACGACGCGGGTGTGGTCGTCGACGACGAACTACTCACCGTGCTCGGCGAGGTGATACCTGCGGTCCTACCCGCACGCTGGGTGCGCGCCGGTCAGACGGCGTTGGGCGCGCTCGACGTGCGACGAGTCGCGCTTGCTGCCGTAGTCGACGAGCTGGCAACACTGCAGAAGCCACCGGCCTGGTGGCATTCGCTCTACGCCGCGCTCGCGCAGGCCCAGATCGGGCGGGATTCGCTCGAGGGCCTGCCGGTTCCGTTGGCGTCGGGTGGCCTTGCCCGATCGCCGCGCGGCTTGCTCATGCCGGGTCGGTTCGGCGAACTCGATGTGCTCGGGCTGCGGGGCATCGACGCCGACGCGGCGCACCCTTTGCTGGTTCGGTTGGGCGCGGTCGAGCCCGAGCCGATCGCGATTCTCACCGATGAGCGAGTGCGGGCAGCCGTCGAGAACTCCTATGACGCTGACGATACCGAAGCGATCGCGGATGCTGTGCTGGGTTTGGTTGCGGCTTCGGGCGTCACGGTCTTCGACGAGCCGTGGCTCGCCGAACTCGCCTTGCCCGACACCGATGGCGAACTCGTCGCGGCTGGCGAACTGCTGCTGCCAAAGGGAAATCTCGCTGAGCTGCTCGTCGACGACTCACCGTTCGGCGTCGTCGCTGCTGGCCTGATCGAACGCTGGGGTGTCGAAACCCTTGCCGCTGTTGGTGTTGTCGACGGCTTCGCGTTGGTGCGAGCGACTGACGTCACCGATGCCGAGCACGATCTCGACGGCGAGGCCGAATACCTGCAATGGGTCTCAAACCTCATCGACGGCGATGAGCCGATCGTCATAGACGAACTCGTGGCAGTGCGCGACCTCGAATTGGTTCGTCCTGACGCGTGGCCCGCTGCCTTGCAATTGCTCGGTCGGCCGCCACTGCGGGGTGCCGTCGTCGAGCCGGCGATCGCCTCAACCTCGGCGACCCGGTTACGAACGCTCTCGTACACGGCGTGGTGGTTGCGGCGCAGCCGAATCGCGGTCGGCCGGCTTGCGTCGTCCGGCCCGTTGCTCGAAGGCCTCTATGACGTCGTCCAAATCGATCTCGACGACGAGTTTTTGACCGTGATCGGCGCTGTGCGCGACGTCAGTGACGTTGACGCCGATGATCTGGTCGCGCGGCTTGGCGATCCCGCTCGGGCGGTGACCCGGGAGCAGGCACGCAAGCTGTATGCGAGCATCGAACCGAACCGTCCACCCTCGCGCGTGCGAGCGATCGTCGACGGCGCGCTGGTCGTAGTTCAAGCCGACGACGCAGTGATCGTCGACCAACCAGATCTGTTGCCGTTACTCGGAAATCTGGGGGTGGTTCCCGTGCCACTGAGCGACGCACTGCGAGTGGCCGACGTCCTTGACATCGCGCTGGCCGCCGAGCTCGGTGAGTTTCCCGTTGTCAGCAAAGGAGAATCGCGCGGCGATCATGTCGTCCATTCTCCGTTGCTGGTGGCCGACGTCGACGATGTGGAGACGAACGTGGCCTGGCGGCTGGTCGACGGCGTGCTTCACGTCGACGCCGAGCAGCTGGCATTCGGGCTCGGGCGCGGCCGTGCTTGGCGATCGGGCGATTGGTCGCGCCGCCATCTCGAAACCGAACTGATCCGCCGTCCCGAGCTTGCCGCGGTGCTGCTCGACGAAGGCGATCTCGACCCGCTGCACTAAGCGGTCCGCTGCGTCCGGACCAGGTGCTGGCGGGCACGATCAGGTGCCGACCGGCAGCGTCAGGTGCTGGCGGGCGGAGCGGGCGGCCACTCGTCGCGCACGGGCGGTGCTCCCGGCGCCGCGGCCGCCACCTCGCCCACTTCGGCCGTGTTGGCTGCGGCTGCGGCTGCTGCGCGGCGCAGGCTTCGCTGCCGGAGGCTCACCAGGCCGTATCCCCATACGCCGATCGCGATGCCGACGACGCTCACCCACAGCCACCAGCCCTGGCCGTGAGCTGCCATTGCTGAGTGTCGGACGAGCAGGACGACGAACGTTATGGTCCACAGCGCGGTGCCGACGATCGCGGGCAGGTATTCGTTGGTGCGAAGCGGCGGCGGATCGGGACGGCGTTCGCGTGCCGCCGGCGGGTGTGCTGCGGTCGGGCGTGCGGCAGACATATGCGTGAGCGTACCCGCCCGGCCCGGGCCGGCCCGGCGGCGCGGCTGGCCGCCCGGAAAATCAAAACCGTTAGCAAGGCTAATGAGCTATGCTAAGTAATCATGCCATCCAAGGTCGCCAGGGTCGCCACCCTAGAGCTCGCGAGCGAGTTGCGCGTCGCGCTCATGCGGCTCACTCGGCGGCTTCGGGTTGAGCGCCCCGACGAGGGTATGACGCTCACGCAGCGTTCGGTGTTGGGCACGCTTGACGAACACGGGCCGATGAACCTGGCGCAGCTCGCGGGCCACGAGCGGGTACAGCCGCCGTCGATGACCCGCACGACTGCCGCGCTTGAAGAGCGCGGATTGATCACGCGCAGCACCGATCCGAAGGATCGGCGGCACACCGTGTTCGACCTGAGTGCCGAAGGGCGCCGGCTGCTGCACCACGATCGACGACAGCGCGAGGCGTGGCTTGCCGGGCAGCTCGATCGGCTCACTGCCGAAGAGCGCGCCTTGCTGCACGACCTCGCGCCGCTGCTCAATCGGTTGGCCCAATCGTGAAGGGCATGTTTCGCGCGCTGAGCGTACGCAACTACCGGCTTTACGCAAGCGGTCAGGTGGTGTCGAACACCGGCACCTGGATGGGTCGCGTCACTCAAGACTGGCTCGTCTACCACATCTTGACCCACGACAACAGTTTCGCGCTGGGCTTCGTCACTGCTCTGCAGTTCCTGCCGACGATGGTTTTCGGCATGTACGGGGGCATGCTCGGAGACCGCTATCCGAAGCGCAAAGTGCTGACCGTCACGCAAAGCACGCTCGGGTTGATCTCGCTGCTAAGTGGCGTGCTCATCGTGACGCACGCTATGCAGTTGTGGACCATCTGCGTCATTGCGTTCTTTTTCGGCGTGGCTTCTGCTCTCGACACCCCGATACGTCAGGCTTTCGTCGTCGAGCTGGTCGGTCGCGATTTGCTGCAAAACGCGGTGAGTTTGAATTCCGCCACATTCAACGTCTCCCGCATGATCGGCCCGGCTATTGCCGGCTTGTTGATCGAGGCATTCGGCACTGCGCCTGCCTTTTTCGCCAACGCGGTTTCGTATCTCGCCGTCATCATCGGGATGCTTGTGATGACTGGCGCCGATCTCTACTCCGCGCCGCTGGTGGCCCGTGCGCGCGGCCAGTTGCGCGAGGGCCTCAACTACGTCAAATCGCGTCCAGAGCTGCTGCTTCCGGTGATGTTGATGGGCTTCATCGGCACTTTCGGGTTCAACTTCCAGATCACGAACGCGCTGATCGCCCAAGGCGTCTTTCACCGCGGGGCCGGCAGTTACGGGATTCTCTCGACGGCGCAGGCGGTCGGCTCGGTAGCAGGGGCGTTGACTTCGGCGCGTCGCAAGCGGCGTCCGCGTGCGCGATTGCTGGTGGCAGCCGGCCTCGCGTTCGCCATACTCGAAGCCGCGTCGGCGTTCATCCCTTCATACACCTTGTTCATGCTGGTGCTCATCCCGATCGGCGGTGCGGGCATCCTCCTGGCGACATCGTGCAACTCGACGCTGCAGCTGAACTCCGCTCCGCACATGCAAGGTCGCGTTATGGCCTTGTACACAACGGTTTTCGTCGGCTGTGCTCCGTTGGGCTCGCTGCTCGTCGGCTGGCTCGGCGGGGTGTTCGGCCCGCGCTGGGCACTGTTCTTCGGCGGCGGCATTTCACTCGCTGCCGTGCTCGCATGTGCCGTGTATTACTCACGCGTTCGACAGATCAAGCTTCGTCCAGAATATCTGTGGCGCCAGCGTATTCCGGTGCCTGCCGAGGTCGCCGACGAGATGTTGGTCGCCGAGGTCCGATCGCGGTAGCGATGGCCGGCTCGACTAGCATGCGGCTGTTCGTCGCGCTCGTGCCACCGGACTCCGTCACGCGCCATCTTGAGACAGCGGTCGCGCCACTGCGAGAGCTGACGCCGAACCTTCGGTGGAGCAACGAATCTGCGTGGCACTTGACCTGTGCGTTCTTCGGTGAGGTTGCCGAGACGCGGATCGTCGAACTGCAGCAGCGGCTCGGTCGGGCTGCCGCACGGCACGATTCGATGCCGTTGCAGTTTCGTGGTGCCGGTGCATTTGCCCGGCCGGCGCGAGCAACCGTGCTCTTCGTCGGCGTGGAGACCGAGCTGCCTCCGATCACCGCTTTGGCGGCCAGCTGTTCGGCCGCCGGACGACGGATCGGGCTCGCCGTTGACGATCACCCTTACCGGCCACATTTGACTGTGGCGCGAGCGAAAGGACGCGAACCGGTCGACATGCGTTCGGTCGTCGAAGAACTGGCCGGCTATGCGGGGCCACGCTGGACGGCGTCCGAAATTTGCTTGATACGAAGCCATTTGGGACCGACGCCGTGGTACGAGACGCTGAGCACGTGGCAACTTGGAACCGCCAAGTGAGTGGATCAGTGAGAACCTGGCGACGCCGGAGGGTCGTCGCTGACGAATCCAGCTTCGAGCGCATTGCATATCGCTTGTTGCGATTCTGGGAGTTGGCACAGCAGAACATATGCAGTCGAATAACCAGTGCTGGGAAAGTACACCATCCGCCCAAGCGTCCGGTACTGCGAGCCACTCGATGGCGGATCGACGAACGAGACGGTATTGGCATTGATCCGGTGGACAACTTCTCCTGCAGGCCGCGCATCGCAGCCCCCGAAATCGTCGGCCGCCGATGCGGGCAGGATCAATCCGCAGACGAGCTCAGCCGCGTAACCGGCGCTGTCACCGCTGTCGCGGACCTCGATGTGCGGCGCTGCAGGCGAGGGGAAGACACCTTGGTCTGTAGGGAGATCTGCCTCATGCGGCGTGGCGACGAAATAGCTGTCGCTGTCTACCCCGATAGCCACTTCGCACGCCCAGCCCGCGGGCGCGATAGCACCCGTGACGTTCTCGTAATCGGTGTACTCGGCGAGCTTCACGTCGGCCAATGAAGCCGGTAGGTCGAGTGTGGTGCTAGTCGGCGACGTCGGCCGGGCCGGCTGACTTTCGGCGCCTCCGTCGCCCGTCGGGCAGTAGACAACGGGAACGCCGACCGGCACGGTCGCTTCCGACGACGCCGAGCTGGACGAAGTTGACGCGCGGGTGGGCGTCGGCGCCACAGAATCCGAGATGGCGCTTGGGGCAGGGGCCAACGAAGCAATCGTGGCGGGGACCGTCGGAGTCGAAGACCCAGCGGTTGGCCCAGGGGACGACGAAGCAGGGCTTGATGCGGACCCCGCCGCGTTCGATTGCGGGGCACCAGCCTTGTCGGTCTGCTTGCAGCTGGCGACGAGGAGGCCCGCTAATGCGGCAACGGCAACGGCCGTGCGCCCTGATCTCACCGTGCGTCTCCGTCCCCGTGCACGTACAAATGGCGCTGCTCGAATCCTCCGGCCTTGGTAACTTTCACGCATGGACGACGCCAACGACGACGGCAAGCATGACTACATGGTCACCGCAGTGAGTTGCAGCGGTGACTATACCTTCACGAAACCAACGCGCAGCGCGATCACGTTACTCGAAGGGCTCGGCGTCGAGGGTGACGTGCATATGGGCGTGACCGTCAAGCATCGCTCACGTGTGGCGCGTGACCCGACACAACCCAATCTGCGGCAGGTTCACCTGATGCATGCCGAATTGCATGACGAGCTTCGGGCAGCCGGGTTCGACGTCGATGCGGGCCAGCTTGGTGAGAACATCACGACGCGCGGGCTGCCGTTGCTCGACTTACCGACCAACACGCGGTTATTGATCGGATCTGAGGCGATCATCGAGGTCACCGGGTTGCGCAATCCGTGCGTGCAGATCGACCACTTCGGGGCGGGATTGCTGGCCAAGGTCGTCGGTCGTGATCCCGACGGCAATGTCGTTCGCAAGGCCGGGGTCATGGCCGTCGTGCGCAAGGGCGGTGTCGTACGCGCCGGCGATCGCATCAGGCTCGAGCTTCCGGCGCAACCGCACGGTCGTCTCGAGGTCGTCTGAGGAGTTCGCGTCGGCGCGGCGTTCAGTCGGCGGTCGCGGGTACGTCGCCGATTGCGAGTGGTCTGACGGTGTCACTGAGCGGTGCGGGTTTGCGTTTCGTTGTCGCCACGCCGATGGCGCCCAGAACGACGAATACGGGTACGACGAGCATCGCGGTGTGCGAGCCGGTGTGATCGGCGAAAGCGCCGAGTGCGAACGGCGCGACCCCGATGGCAAAGCCGGTACCGAGCGCTGCGTACCCGGTGGCGACGTCGGGCCGATTGTCGGAGAAGCCAATCGCACGCGTGATCGCTAGCGGAAACTGCAGCGAAATCCCGAGTCCGATCACGAAAAGCCCGACAAATCCTAGCCACACGATCGATGAGATCCAGAACGCGGCGAACCCGACGAACGTGATGGCGAAAGCCCACAACAGCAGGGTGTCTGCGGCGTAGCGCAGGGTGAAGCGCTTCGATGCGAGGCGGCCGAGCGTCATGCCGGCGACAATCGCGGTGACGCCGGTTGCCGCGGTTCCTTTCGACAGCCCGTCATGATTTTGCAGGACGTCGGAACTCCAGATCGTCATCGAGAATTCGATCGCCGTGGTCATCACAAGGACGCCCGTGGCCCGCCAGAACTCCGACGACATCCGCTTCGACGTCGCCGCCCGATGTGGACGTGAGCGATGCCGATCATCTGGTATCACGTCGCGGCGAAACGCGATGCGCACTGCGATCGCAAGCACGATCGTCACGAGAACCCCTGCCCGCCAGCCCAGATGGATGGCGATTGCCGCGCTGATGAGTAGCGGGGCGACGATTCCGAGGCCCGAGCCGACTCCGTTCGCTTCGGTGACGGCAGTGCCACCTGCGGGGCCCGGGTGTTGCGTGGTCAGCATTGCGGCCGACAGGTTCACGACAATCGTGCCGCCGAAGCCTGCGACGACGGCGCCGGTGATGGTGACCGCGACGATCGTGCACGAGATGAAAATCACGATGCCAAGGCACAAGATGACCGTGCCGGCGCGCATCAGCCTGGCCCGGCCGAAGCGTGCCACAAGCCGCGACAGCACGGCACCAGCGGCTACCGCGCCAACAGCAAGCCCGGTGCCGTGGAGGCCGGAGATTGCGCGGCTCACGTGCTCGTCGTCGCGGAGCAACGTGACCGAGGGCGTGAATGCGTAGAGAAAGAATCCGTACGTGGCCAGTTGGAGGTAGATCAGCCAAGTCACGCGGTCGCGCACCAACAAAGCGGACGTCGACGAGATGTCGACGTCCGCTTTGGTGGTTTTCGTGCTCAGCTGAGTTTCGCCACCACAAAGTCGAGGCATGCGGTGAGTGCTTCGACATCGGCCGGGTCGATTGCCGGGAACATGGCGATGCGCAGCTGGTTGCGGCCGAGCTTGCGATACGGCTCGGTGTCAAGAATCCCGTTAGCCCGCAGGGTCTTTGCGACCTGCTCGGCGTCGATCGCGTCGTCGAAGTCGATCGTGCCGATGACGTTCGAGCGCTTGTCGGCGTCGGCGACGTAAGGCGTGGTGTAGTCGGTCTTTTCGGCCCAGGTGTAAAGACGCTGGGCCGAATCCGCGGTGCGCGAGGTCGTGAACTTCAAGCCACCGTTGCTGTTCATCCAGTCAAGCTGATCGGCGAGCAGCCACAACGTGACCAGTGCAGGGGTGTTGTAGGTCTGGTCGAGCCGGCTGTTGTCGATCGCCGTCGTGAGGTCGTAGGACGTCGGGATCCAGCGACCGGATTCCTTGATCTGCGCGACCCGCTCGATCGCCGCAGGGGAGAACAAGCCGAGCCACAGGCCGCCGTCCGATGCGAAGCACTTCTGCGGTGAGAAGTAGTAGACGTCGGTCTCGGCGATGTCGACCGGCAACCCGCCCGCGCCCGATGTGGCGTCGACGAGCACGAGCGCGCCGGCGTCTGCGCCCTGCACGCGCTTGATCGGCATCATGACACCGGTGGAGGTCTCGTTGTGGGTCAGCGCATATGCGTCGATGCCCGCTTCGGCGGCCGGCAATGGATGGGTGCCCGGCTCGCTCTTGATGACACTCGGGTCGGCCAGGAATGGTGCGGCTTTTGCGGCGGCGGCGAACTTCGAGGAGAACTCGCCGAAGTTGAGATGCTGGGAGCGCTCGCGGATGAGGTTGAAGGTGGCGATGTCCCAGAACGCGGTTGCTCCGCCGTTGCCCAGCACGACCTCGTAACCCTCGGGCAGCTCGAACAATTCGGTGAGGCCGGCGCGTACTTTGCCGACGACGTTTTTCACCGCTGGACGACGGTGCGACGTGCCGAGGTAGCTGGCGCCCGTAGCCGCCAGGGCGGTGACCGATTCGGGGCGCACCTTCGAGGGGCCGGCACCGAAACGACCGTCGGTTGGCTTGAGATTGTCGGGGATTTCGATCTTCGCGGGGGCGTCGGTCACGGAAAACTCCCGTTTCGTGGTGATCGGTTAGGAGTCGGCGACGCTGCCGGTGTGTACCGATTGTCGCAGGTGCCCAAGCGCGGCGTGCCGCCGGGGCAAGAACCGATGTGCACCCGCCCCATCCCGTTGATCAAGCAGTTAGGCGCAAGCGCCGGCGCTTGGGGTTGCGCCTAACTG